>NZ_LWFH01000480.1:0-5606 GCF_001635725.1 Oleiphilus sp. HI0066 | reverse complement strand
CGCCAACACTTTTGGTATCTACTTTTGCGTAGCTTAAGGCTTTACCCGCACTTGATTCGATGCGCTGCATGTCTTGAATAATCCGAGCACTGCGTTGTGCGAACTGTTCAGGATTTACGCCAGCATAAGCAGAGATCAAATTAAGAGCTGATTCGCTATCGCCTTTTGCAACTTGCTCCATAAATAAGTCAGTTGCCTGTTCCAATTTTTTTAGATTGGCGAGTGGTTTTGATGAAGCTGGATTCGCCCAAAAAAGCGCAATGATGGAGAGTAAAATAATGAGGGTGCGAGCGTATTGATGCATTGTAAGTCCTGATTTATTCCTGTTCTTTTAATTGCTTTTGGATAAGGGTGCGTAGGCGTTGTAAGCCTTTGCCTTGGTTTACCATTTTCCAAGCCATGTAGAGCGTGCTTGGTTGTGGGCGCGCATTGTCGAGCGGCAACTCAACAAGTTTACCTGCCTTGAGTTCTTCTCTAATCAGGTATCGTGGTAAGAAACCAACGCCGATACCTGCTTTTTGAGCATTTAACTTGTTATAAGTATTGGGGACATAAAAGCGCTGTTGCACCTGATCCTTCAACGAAGAGTGTAAACCTCTCGTCCAGGTAACTGCTTCACGTGCGCTGTCGTGCGTGACGACACGACGAACTTTGCTTAGATCTTCAATCTTAATTGGTGAAGTACTTTTTGCCAGAGGATGGTCGGGCGAGCAGGTATAAACAAGGTCAAGTTGCGCGACCTCTTCGGTTCGAATCCCTTTTTGTTGAGGTACAGGACCAACGGCGCCAATGACTAAATCAACTTCATCAGAAATCAGAACTTCCCAAGCACCATTCAAAGCTTCTTCTTGAATGTCTATTTCAATGTCTGGATGTTCATCTACGAAGCTTTTAAAAGCGCAATAGACCGGTCGTATATCCATGATGGTATCAATGGCGACACGAATTCTGCTTTCGTAACCTCGAGCAACGTTCTGCGTTTGTTCTGCAAGACGTTCTACTGAGTTAAGCAGAATTCTGCCTTCGTCTAGTAAATGCTTTCCAGCGGGGGTAAGTACTGAGCGTCGTCCCTGCTTCTGAAACAAGGTGACATTCAACTGTTCCTCAAGTTTTTGTACGACGTAAGACAGCGCGGAAGGGACTTTGTCGAGTTCTTCTGCCGCTGCTGCATAACTTCCCCTGCGATCAATCACATCTAAGACTTTAAGTGCTTCGATCGTAATTGGACTGTGTAGATTCATGTCATTATTTATTGTTCAAAAATTTTGATTATATAGCGCAAAAGTACCTGCTTATTCGTTTGAATACAATGCTTATACTTCTTATCAACGTTTAGTAAATCAAAGTTTGAGGAAGCCAAAATGGCTAAAAATATTCTTTCAGTAGCAGCAAGTGTTCAAGGTGAAAATTCAACTAGCCGTATGCTCGCCAATGAGTTGTTGGCAAATGAAAAGGTCGCGGGAAAGATCGCCAACGTCGTGGAGCGTGATGTTTCAAAAAACGATATTGCGTTCATTACAGGTGAGCACGTAGGTGCGTTTTATACACCCGCAGATGATCGATCAAATCAACAGAAATCATTGATCAGCCAAAGCGAAGAACTTGTTAAAGAGTTAAAAGAAGCAGACACCTTGGTGATCGCAACACCAATGTATAACTTTGGTATTCCAGCGTCACTAAAAGCATGGGTCGATATGATTTGTCGTGTTGGTGAAACTTTCCGTTATACAGAAAATGGCCCAGAGGGTTTGTTGAACATTGATACGATGTACTTAGTTGTTTCAACGGGTGGCGCGCCGGTAGGCAGTCCTGTCGATTTCGTTGTACCGTACATGAAGCAAGTTGCAGCATTTATCGGCGTAAAAAATGTTGAGGTGATTGCTGCGGATGCAACGAATGCGAATCGCGATGCTGCTTCTGAGAAAGCGCGTGCGAAAATTGAAGAACTAGCTGAATCGTTTTAGTCGGAAGCCGGGTTGTTGTTAGGAATATTGGGGTCGGAGTACATATGTACTCCGACCCCGAACTTATTAGATAAGTTCTAGTGTTACTGCAGTCGCTTCACCACCACCGATACACAAACTAGCAAGACCTTTTGCCTTACCTTCTTTCTTAAGGGCGTAGATCAACGTAGCAATAATACGTGCGCCTGAAGCACCAACAGGGTGACCAAGTGCTACTGCACCGCCGTGAATGTTGATCTTCTCAGCTGGAATGTTGTGCGCATTCATTGCTGTCATTGCAACCATTGCGAAGGCTTCATTCACTTCGAACAAGTCAACATCAGCTGAAGCCCAACCTGTTTTGTTCAATACTTTTTCAATAGCGCCACATGGTGCGTGCGTAAATTTCGCTGGAGCTTCTGCGTGAGAAGAAGTCGCACGAATTACCGCTAGTGGCGTTAAACCTTTTTCTTTTGCAACTTTTCCAGAACAAAGAATTACAGCTGCCGCACCATCAGAAATTGCTGATGAGTTAGCTGCAGTTACAACGCCATTCTTGTCGAATGCTGGACGAAGTGAAGGGATTTTTTCAGGGCGTGCTTGACCAGGAAGCTCATCCTTATCAAAAACAACTTCACCTTTACGCGACTTAACTGTGAAAGGAACAATTTCTTCAGCGAACCAACCTTCGTTTGTCGCTGTCTGAGCACGCTCTAGTGAACGCAAGGTGTACGCGTCCATGTCTTCACGACTTAAACCATCTTCTTGGCTGTTTTCATCAGCAAACTTACCCATCAATTTGCTGGTGTACTTGTCTTCAAGTCCATCATAGAACATGTGATCTAGAAGCTCGCCGTGACCTAAACGGTAACCCGTGCGTGCTTTAGGAACAATGTAAGGTGCAAGCGACATGTTTTCTTGGCCGCCAGCAACCATTAACTCACAAGATTCTGCCTTGATCGCGTCAAATGCTTGCATCACTGCTTTCATGCCCGAACCACACATTTTGTTGATCGTTGTGGTTGGCACGCTGTCTGGGATGCCTGCGCCAAGTGATGCTTGTCGAGCTGGGGCTTGACCAACACCTGCTGGAAGAACGTGACCCATGATCACTTCATCAATATCGCTTGCTGCAATGCCAGCCTGCTCGATGCTCGCTTTAATCGCTGCTGCGCCAAGTTCTGGAGCTGGAGTTGTGCTTAGGCTGCCACCGAAGCTACCCATTGCGGTACGTTTTGCTGCAACGATGACGACATCGTTATCTGAATATGCTGACATGTTTATTCCTATACATCAGAGGTTAATCGGATCGCTCTTTTAGAGGCGCGCTAGTTTAATGTAAGTAGCCCAATCAGGAAATAGTTGAGCAAAGTTTGTGCGCGTTATAATGGTTATGGCGCTCTGTTGATTCAGTGACTTAGCCCACGTCTGGTGATAGCATTGCCGGCCTGTTTTTAGCATCCCACTTATTGTTGTCTGGAGAGTATATGACTGGTTTTACTAAACCAAGCCTTAAGCCTGCTAACCCTAATTTTTCATCAGGCCCATGCAGTAAGCGCCCGGGTTATGACGTCAATAACTTAGATATCTCTACGCTTGGTCGTTCGCATCGTGCGGCTATTGGCAAAGACGCTTTAGGTCGTGCCTGCTCAGAAACAGCGCGTTTGCTAGGTTTACCCGAAGGTTACAGAGTTGGCATCGTTCCAGCTTCTGATACAGGTGCCGTTGAAATGGCTCTGTGGTCATTGCTTGGTGCTCGACCAGTGGATGTATTTGCATGGGAGTCGTTCGGTTCAACATGGGTGGCAGATATTCTCAACCAATTGAAGTTGGATGACGTGAATCACTACCACGCTGATTACGGCTTATTACCAGACATGTCGCAGGCTAACCCGAAGCATGATGTGGTATTTACATGGAATGGGACCACGGCAGGGGTAAAGGTGCCGAATGCCGATTGGATTGCTGATGATCGCGAAGGCTTAACCATTTGTGATGCTACGTCAGCGGTATTTGCTATGGACATGCCATGGGAAAAGCTAGATGTAGTGACTTACAGCTGGCAAAAAGTACTCGGCGGTGAAGGTGCGCATGGCATGTTAATTCTCAGCCCTAAAGCGGTTGAGCGCCTAGAGTCATACACGCCTGCATGGCCTTTACCTAAGATCTTCCGTTTGACTAAAAAAGGGAAGCTGGTTGAAGGTATTTTCCGTGGCGAAACAATCAACACGCCATCAATGTTATGTGTGGCCGATTATCTCGATGCACTTGCTTGGGTGGATAGTCTTGGTGGATTGCAGGGTGCGATTGATCGTTCTCAAGCAAACCTAGCTGCCATTGAAAAGTTTGTCGCGGCAAATGACTGGATCGACTTCTTAGCGCAAGATCCAAATACCTTATCGAACACTAGTGTGTGTTTAAAATTGAACGCGACGCCAGAGCAAGTTAAAGCCATGATTAAACTTCTGGCTGACGAAAATGTTGCTTTTGATATCGGTGCTTATCGTGACGCGCCAGATGGTTTGCGTATTTGGTGTGGCGCGACGGTAGAGGCGAGTGACGTTGAGGCCTTAATGTCTTGGTTATCTTGGGCGTATCAAGAAGTACAATAATTCATCAGTGTTTAGCATTTGACGCTAATCTCTATCTTAGTTGCGTGTCACGCTACACAGACTTCCATAAGTCATCTAGTCTTAAGTAATTACTTTAAGGAGAGTGTCTTATGGAAGTTTCAACCATCATTTCATGGATCGTTCTGATCTTTGTTGCTTTTTATATCGTTCGCATCTACAACAATTTAGTCGCGTTCAAAAATCAATATGAAAATGCCTTTTCGCAAATTGAGGTGCAATTAAAGCGCCGCTACGATTTGATCCCTAACTTGGTTGAAGCAACTAAGGCGTATTTAAGCCATGAGAAAGAAACGCTTGAGGCTGTGATTAGTGCTCGAAACACCGCACTTGCCGGTTTGAAGGCTGCGTCTCAAAATCCCGCGAGTGCCTCAGCGTTAGGCAAATTAGCATCGGGCGAAGGCATGCTTCAATCTGCTCTCGGTGCGCTTAATGTTGCGGTGGAAGCGTATCCAGAGTTAAAAGCCAATGAGAATGTTGCGCAACTTACCGAAGAGCTCACTTCTACTGAAAACCGAATCTCATTTGCGCGCCAAGCGTTTAATGATTCCGTCACACACTACAATGTGTTTCGTCAAAGTTTCCCGAACAACTTTTTCGCACCAACCTTTGGTCACAGTAAAGATGCAGCGTTGTTAGAGTTTGAAGACTCAGCAGCAATTCAGCAGGCCCCTAAAGTTAGTTTCTAAAATCTGTTTTAAGGATAAAACGTGAATTTCTACCTGGCACAGGAAGAAGCCCGAAAGCAGAGTCAGCGTTTGATTCTGCTTTTTTGTTTGGCTGTATTTGTCTTGGTCGTTCTAACCAATGCTTTGTTTGTCGTATTTGTTTGGTTTAGCGATATTGGTAACTTAGCCGGCACCCAGCGAATTAACGTTTCTAGCTTGCCTTGGTATCAAGCCTTGCTCGCGATCATTGATAATTTTGGTTGGGACAAGATCGCCATTGTTAGCGCGATTATTGTCAGTGTGATTGCGGTGGCTACGTGGTCAAAGTGGTCCGACTTAAGTAAGGGTGGCCATGTTGTCGCTGA
>NZ_LWFH01000479.1:0-1205 GCF_001635725.1 Oleiphilus sp. HI0066 | reverse complement strand
TGAAGGTAAAACGCACTTTGGAGATCGACCTCCAACTGGAACATCAGCTACAAATATCAGTGATGACATCCAGCCTCTTAATATCTCAACAGATCTCAGCAATCCTGAAATGGTTAAGAATGCCAAAGAACAATGGCGTGCTGAAAAAATCCAAGCCGCAGAGCAAAAAATTCTCTTAGAAAAACAAAATGCCGAAATTCAAGCCGCCAAAAAGAAGTATTGTGAAGAAGCTGCGAAGCGTCTAGCCGACATTCAAGGTCCCGTCGTTTTTTATGATGAACACGGTGAATTCGTGAAAGTAACAGAACAAGAACGGAAACAACGCGAAAAAGACTTACGCGCAGAGATTCAAAGAACGTGCAAATAATAATTAGCGCTCTTGCTCTTTCCTTTATCCTCGTTTCGCAACATGTTGTTGCAAAGATATACAAATACCAGGACGCGAATGGAAACTGGCTTTTTACAGATAAAAAGCCTGAGGCCAAAAACGCTCAATCCATCAACATAAGAAAGACGAAAAAAGATTCTCCTCCAGAGGTTTCATTAAGCAAAACTATCACCGGGGACAAGGCGGAGTTTCGTATCGAGAACAAGCTACTCACCTCAGTTCATTGCGAAGTTCAATTACCCGAGGAAGAACCTAACACTTACCTTGTTCAAGCATTCTCAAACACAGTTATCTTGCAAACTGATCGCACTCACATGCGTACAAACGAGATAGAATTCTGGTGCATACTCGGAGATCCACATACAAGACCAGACGCCACTGCAACTTACCTTGTTCCGTTCAAAGGCCACCGCCTTTTAGAGGTTTCTCAAGGTTTCAACGGGCGCTTCAGCCATGCACAGGAACCTCAAATACATGCTGTGGATATCGCCATGCCCATTGCAACACCAATTAGCGCTGCGCGCGATGGCATCGTAATCAGCATTAAAAACAACTATTCCTACGCAGGGACCAATAGCGGCTTTTTTCTAGACAAAGCTAATTACGTGCAAGTACTTCATGAAGATGGCACCTATGCCATTTACGGCCACTTATTAATGGGCAAGATAGATGTCGCAGTAGGAGATAAAGTCAAAGCTGGCGATTTGCTTGGTCGCTCTGGTAACTCAGGTTTTTCGACCGGCCCACATTTACACTTTGTGATTCAATACAACGACCAAGGTACGATGAAATCTGTGCCCTTCCGATTCATACAATC
>NZ_LWFH01000478.1:0-790 GCF_001635725.1 Oleiphilus sp. HI0066 | reverse complement strand
GGTGAATGATTCGTCCGGGAATTTATGAGCATTACAAAGGCCAACGCTACGAAGTCATTGGTTTGGCTCGACACTCAGAAACAGAAGAAGAGCTTGTTGTATACCGAGCTTTATATGGGGAGCATGGATTATGGGTGCGACCTTATGCAATGTTTGCTGAGGATGTCGAGTTAGACGGAGTGCGTCGACCTCGCTTTCAATACCTTACTCAAAAGTAATTGTAATCTGCTCATAAAAGTCTGAATACTTAAGCCTTTACTTGTGCTTACGCGTTGTTCTTATAGTATTTTCTGCTATACCTAAGGTTATTTCCTGAATTTTATTTTTGACTCCGCGAGGAGTAGTTAGGGTGGCTTTAATGGTTTTTTTGCGTCTGCGAAAAGTGCGTCAATACGTAGCAGTGGCGTTTTCCAGTCTCTTAATTCTTTCTTCGGGGTATGCGTTTGCTGACTCAAACGTGCAACCGGATGTTCGATTAATTATCGATATATCTGGCAGTATGAAGAAAAATGATCCGAAAAATCTTCGTGTTCCTGCCGTCAACTTGCTAACTGAATTGGTTCCTGAGGGGAGTCAGGTAGGTGTTTGGACCTTTGGTCAGTGGGTCAACAATCTCGTGAAATACCAGGCTGTGGATGCTGATTGGCGTGCCATGGCAAAAACGAAAGCTAATGAAATCAACTCTGTTGCACTGCATACAAATATAGGAAAAGCGCTTGAGACCGCATCAGCGGATCTGGAGGCAGATAGCAGCAATACTCACTTTATTCTTCTGACCGATGGTATGGTC
>NZ_LWFH01000477.1:0-1140 GCF_001635725.1 Oleiphilus sp. HI0066 | reverse complement strand
GCGGTGTTCACGTAACCAACGCTCACTTTCCTCAAGATAATCTGAAAAACTCGGTTGTAGATAATTGTAGTACTGAGCCGATTCATTCATCGGAATATATGGTTTGTGTGCGAGAGCTGAACAGCCAGTCGCCATGCTTAAGATTGTGATGCTTGTGAGTACAGCAAGTAAGCGGTTTCGATTTCTCTTAAGGAGTGTTTTCAAAATGGCTCGTCATCGTTGTTAGGAACACATTTGAATATTGGGACTGAAGAGAACATTTAAAGAGGGTGGGCTGGAAAACAGTATGTCATTGAAATGCATACCGTGTTCTCATGAGAAGTTGAGCTAGTTGCTTATAACTGCAAAACTACAACGCACCAGCAAGATCACTTGGTTCTGCGCGTTTGGTGTAGTCGGCATTAGTTTCAGATACGAGCGACATGAGTGTTGTGCTCATCATGTCGTTTCTGTGTTCGCCAAAGCCTAAAACTTTTGCCCAGTCATGACCAATGATGATGCACATGATGGTATAGGCGATTTGCTCGGTATTGTTTACTTGCGCCTTTTCTAAATAAGTACGAATTTCAGCAAGAAGCTCGTGGTAAACCTCGGCCAAGCGATTTGTCGTTTTATCGGTGTGTTTTGTCTGACCGATTAATCGAAACATCACCTCATTCTGTAGGCTCACCTGATGAAATTCAGCAGAACACAAAAAGCTTAGAATGTCTTCGAGTGAAGGATCTTGGTCGCTCTGAGCACTCGTGGTGATAAATGCATTTAAGGCTTGGCGATAACGCTCTGTAATGCGCTGTAATAGAGCATCTAAGAGCTCATCTCCACCTGAAAAGTAATGATGGATAATCGGCTGATTAACACCAGCTTCTTCAGCGATTTTTCGCTGCGATGCGCCAGCAAACCCATCACGCAAAATAACGTTCTCAAATGCGTCGAGTATGTCTTGACGTTTCTCTTCGCTACGGTTTTTTCTACCCATTGCTTAACTGTTCTCTATTCGTATGAATGCATCAGCGTCTGGCTAATATGTCATACCCTAGATAAATTTATCAATTGATATATTTATTTTTGATGTGTAGTTTATTTATCAAATGATAAATAAAAAAATGAGGTTCTCTCATAATGAAGATAATAAAAATACTC
>NZ_LWFH01000476.1:0-610 GCF_001635725.1 Oleiphilus sp. HI0066 | reverse complement strand
TTTTGCCTTACTGGGCATTGATTTTACGAAGTTAGCGATTGTCGCAGGTGCTTTGAGTGTCGGTGTTGGCTTTGGCTTGCAGTCTATCTTTAACAACTTTATTTCTGGTTTGATTCTACTGTTCGAGAGGCCAATAAAGGTTGGAGATTTAATTGAACTCGACTCGGGTACGCGAGGCAGAGTCAAAGCAATAAATGTTCGAAGTACTCAAATCACGACGTGGGATAACATTGATTTACTTGTCCCTAATTCGGAATTTATTTCAGGGAGAGTGATCAACTATACCTTGAGTGATGACGTGCGCCGTCTGCATATCCCTTTTGGTGTCGCGTATGGTTCTGATAAGGAAATTGTTAAACGCGCTGCTATTGAAGCTTCGCTCGAGCTGTCATGCACCATTAATCACGGGGCACACAAGCCAGATGTGTGGTTGATCAATTTTGGCGACAGTTCATTAGATTTTGAGTTAATTGTTTGGGTAAATGGAAATGAATTGCCTATCGATAAGCACCCAATTGGTATGTATTTGTGGGAGATCGAAACCAAACTCAGTGAGTACGAGATTGAAATACCATTTCCTCAACGTGATTTGCGTTTGCGTTCGATAGAT
>NZ_LWFH01000475.1:0-1050 GCF_001635725.1 Oleiphilus sp. HI0066 | reverse complement strand
GCGTATTAACGAATCCTGCCTCATCCATCATACCCTTCAAGGTTTCTTGGTCTGGATGCATACGAATAGATTCAGCTAGGTATTTATAGCTTTCACTATCATTTGTGATGAGCTTGCCCATCATAGGGAGTGCGGTGAATGAGTATTTGTCATACACATCACTAAGCACTGTGTTAGTGGGTTTTGAAAATTCCAATATCAAAAGTCTGCCGCCCGGTTTCAATACGCGGAACATAGAGCGGATAGCTTTATCTTTATCAGTGACATTTCTTAAGCCAAACGCGATCGATACGGCATTAAAGTAATTATCTGGGAAGGGAAGGCATTCTGCATTCGCTTGTACAAATTCAATATTGCTGCCGTAGCCTTTGTCTAATAATCTGTCTCGTCCGACATTGAGCATAGAGGCGTTAATGTCAGCGAGTACAACTTTGCCTTGATCTCCAACGCGTTTGGAGAACTGCATCGTGAGATCTCCAGTTCCCCCCGCAATGTCTAGTACCTTATGACCAGAGCGTACGCCAGAGGACTCAATGGTCAAACGTTTCCATAAACGGNGGATTCCAAAAGACATTAAGTCGTTCATGATGTCGTATTTTGTAGCGACAGAATGAAATACGTCTGCGACTTTGCCGGCTTTTTCTTCGACGTTGACGTTCTCAAAACCAAAGTGAGTGGTGTTTTGATTGGTGTCGTTGTTTGCTTGGGTTTCTTTCACGCTAAGTTGCTCTTGCAAGACTAAATCTGCACCTATTCTATCGTTCACAGAGCTCGAAGACTATCTTGAAAACCAATTAGATTGTTCTGGGTTTGTGCAATATCGGTTAGACTTGCCAAATTGTAAAACTAATCAGCAATAGGATTTTTTGATGAGCGCAATTCGCATCGAAAGAACGCATAACCGAGGACTAGACGCTGCAAAGCAAGAAGCGGAAAGTTTAGCGGAAGATCTAACTGAAAAGTTTGGGCTCAAATACGGTTGGCAAGGTGAGACGCTTGCGTTTAAAGGATCTGGTGCGAAAGGTGAAATTCACTGTGCTTCGGATAGTA
>NZ_LWFH01000474.1:0-1202 GCF_001635725.1 Oleiphilus sp. HI0066 | reverse complement strand
TTCATCGTAAATGGCCAAGTGCGGTTGGTGTGCAAATTCAAGAGCAAATTGCCGTGGCTAACTGGGGGCATGAGTCTTACTTAAATAGCAAAGGGGAAGTGTTTACTCCCTCAACAACTGAGCGAGCTGATGGCCGTCCATTATTTAATGGTCCTGAATCGGCAAGCTTAAGAACACGAACAGAAATGCTTACTTACATGGCCGACATTGAAAGCAAGTTAATGGCGTGGGGGCTTAGTGCTGACCAGTTAGTGTTGAATGAGCGTGGCGCATGGAGCTTAGGGTTGGCGAACGGTCCGGTGATTGAGCTTGGTACCGATACAACAGAGAACCGCCTTGAGCGAGCGTTAAAGGTTTATCAAGGCTTGCAAGTGGATGCGCAGGCAGCGGTAGAAAGATTAGATGCACGATACACCAACGGTGTTTCTGTGCGCTGGAAAGAATTGGAAGTCGCATCAGGTTATCAATACAGCGGTAACCCAGTGCACCAATAAAATATAACGAACTGTGGGATAAAGAAATGGCAAGCAACTTCGATGACAGCTTGACCGTAGGGTTAGACATCGGCACTTCGAAGGTCGTCGCGATCGTGGGTAAGCGTGGCGAAGACGGGAGTGTTGAGATCGTGGGTATTGGATCTCATCCTTCGCGTGGCCTTAAACGTGGTGTAGTCGTAAACATTGAAACGACAGTGAATGCCATTCAGAGAGCAGTAGAAGAAGCAGAATTAATGGCAGGTTGTAATATTCATTCTGTCTACGCTGGCATTGCGGGGAGTCATATTAAGAGTCTGAATTCACATGGCATTGTCGCTGTGAAAGACCGGGAAGTGGTGCAGGCGGATATCGATCGCGTGATCGACGCAGCACAAGCCGTAGCGATTCCTGCAGATCAAAAAGTGTTGCACATATTGCCACAAGAATACGTTATCGATAGCCAAGAGGGCATCAAAGAGCCGCTTGGAATGTCGGGGGTGCGTTTAGAAGCAAAAGTGCATCTTGTTACATGTGCAGTGAATGCCTCACAGAACATTGAGAAGTGTGTTCAGCAGTGCGACCTAGATGTCGATGACATTATTCTTGAGCAATTGGCGTCCGCCTATGCAGTGTTAACGGATGATGAAAAAGAGCTAGGCGTTTGTGTTGTAGATATCGGCGGAGGTACGACCGATATGGCGATATTCACGGGTGGTTCGATTCGCC
>NZ_LWFH01000473.1:0-1215 GCF_001635725.1 Oleiphilus sp. HI0066 | reverse complement strand
TTGAGGGCGACTAGAAAGGTCTGTTTTCGATTCACTTAACTCAAGTGAGTTCACCCCGTAAGCTATTGCTGGCTGATGAAGCTTAACGTGATCATAGGCATCAACCCAATGCCCGCCCGACATGCCGCGACGCTCTGCAAACACGATGCTTGCTTGTTTGTCGTGTTTGAGCAATTCATCAGCAAATGCCAATCCCATCGCACCAGCACCGATGATCAAATAGTCCGCCTCTAATTGTTTTATTTCGGACATAGTTCCTCCTATAACAAGGTCTGTATACAATAAGCACCATAGCGCTACCGAGAGGTTTTATGACTTAGCTTCTGAAAAAGCATGTCGCGCAAGAACATAAAAGGAATATAACGAAACAAAGCTAAACACCAACGCTGGCACTAATCCTAAAATGCCCCATATATTGGTTTCACCGAGTCGATTATCACCGAAGGTCAAAGCTCTACTTGCCGAAAGCATCCCGCCCCAATAAAACATGGTGTTGCCATAGCCCGCGCCTACAATCATCCAAAACAGCTTTTTCTCTAGGCGCTCTGGTGCATTCAATCCCCATAGCAACAGTGCGACAACAAAGATCATTAAACCGTTCATCAAGCCACCCGCATGAGCTCGAGCCCATCCGCGATCGCTACCGAATAGTTCAAACTGCACAATATAATTAGGAAATATCTCAAAGCCGCCTATCAGTTTCATAACTAAACCGATACCAGCAATAAGACCGATTAACATAATGATCGCGCCATGCCCGACCATACGCTTCTGAAGAGCGTTCATAGACTTACCTGTTTGCTTTTATTATTTGAACAAATTGATGAGTTTTCAATTTTAACATCGATCAGTGAGTAGGCAGTGAGACTAAAAAAGACTGCCAGAAGCTGTAGACAAGAAAACGAGTTAGAACCGCGCATTTATAAGACCTTTCAAGAATTTTGTTAATAGACTTTGTAGACAACCATGCCGCCGGTTGCTGAAAAAGTTACCGAAATAACTGGAGTATTCCTGATCAATTTTTGTTGTAGTAGTTCACACAAATAAGGCGTTGAGTCGTATTGCGCTTGTAAATTTAAAATCATATTCTGTCTGAAGGGAAGTAAGAGAGACCTGTTCGGCTCACAAAATGTGCTTTAATGGTGCGCTACCTATAATAAGTCTCAATCTTATTAGAAGCCTAATGAAACAATAGCTTAACAAGCCAAACCAAAA
>NZ_LWFH01000472.1:0-663 GCF_001635725.1 Oleiphilus sp. HI0066 | reverse complement strand
GAGCATCAAGTTCTGAAATTGTCCAATCTGACTGGTGCAACAATATGCGTTCAAACGAATATTCGTCACTATACGTCTGAACAGCTATCTCTTCTCTGACACTCCCCCAATAAAAAGCACGAACAAAACTTTCACTAAGGGTCAGTTCAACTGTATTTGAAACAATAGATCCTTGCAGCGCCATATCAATAACACCGTGATGCGTTTCATTATTCACTTTATCCGCTTGATCTTTTGGATCGTCAAAAATAGTCATGTCACCATTCTCAAAAGACTGCTCAACAAGAGCCAACGCATTTAATTGGACCGACACATCAACCGGCAAAGTGCGTGGAATATCTTTACGACGCACCATAACATCATCGTTCACAGAAAAAGTGCGGGCGCCTTCCTCGTCTACAGTTACGTTAACTATAATAATGCTTTGATCTCGCTCATCTACAATTTCAGTACTCCCTGCAGGGATAGTAAGCTCTGCTAAATCGGGATTCCCCATTTCATATGTTTTAAGAATTGCTTCCAGCGATTTCATAATAGCTTTATAAGCATACTCAGCATCTTCCGAGCTCATCATTGATGCAGCATCAAGCTGAAACTCAAAGCCATCCAACACATAGCCTACAGATTGCAACTGAGTGCCTTCAGGGTCTTCAATAATTGAAG
>NZ_LWFH01000471.1:0-722 GCF_001635725.1 Oleiphilus sp. HI0066 | reverse complement strand
GTTCTGAAGCGTGTTCAACATTTTGACCCAGCAGGCGTGGGCGCAAAAGACCTTCAAGAATGTCTAATGCTTCAGTTACGTCAACTAGATCCCGACACTGAGTGGCTACCGCAAGCCAAGCTTGTCGTCAGCCACTATATCAATCTGCTGGGTAGTCGCGATTACGCACAGCTCATCAGAAGAAGTCGTCTTAAAGAAGACGATTTGAAAGAAGTTCTTCGCTTGATCCAATCGCTAAACCCTCGCCCAGGCGAGTCAGTGATTCAAGCGGAACCAGAATACGTTGTTCCCGACGTCGTGGTGAAAAAGGTAAATGGGCGCTGGAAAGTAGAGCTCAATCCAGAAATCGCACCTAAGATTCGCGTAAACAACAGCTACGCTGGCTTTATAAAACGTGCAGATAATAGCAACGACAACAACTTCATGAAGGACCAACTTCAAGAAGCTAAGTGGTTTATAAAAAGCCTCCAAAGCAGAAACGAGACTTTGCTCAAAGTTGCAAGCAAAATTGTTGCACATCAACAAGGCTTTTTAGACTATGGTGAAGAAGCAATGAAACCGCTTATTCTCCATGATATAGCCCAAGCAGTTGATATGCATGAATCCACAATTTCTCGCGTAACAACGCAAAAGTATATGCACACACCGCGTGGCATCTTTGAGCTGAAGTACTTCTTCTCAAGCCATGTTGGGACGACTTCTGGCGGCGAATGCTCATCGAC
>NZ_LWFH01000470.1:0-968 GCF_001635725.1 Oleiphilus sp. HI0066 | reverse complement strand
AAGCAATAAGTTTCTGCCGCCTTGAGAAAGCTTAGCGAGTGCCGCTGCAACGACTATTGGATCTGCATGACGTGCGTCGATTAGTTTTTCGATTAATTCTTGGTAGAAACTTAAATCGCTAGACTCGATCGTTTCCATAATTTGCTGATTGAATTGCTCGATACGCAACTCATTGATTTTAGCTGCGCTTGGTATTTCCATGCGTTCGATCGACTTTGCTGAAATCTTTTCGATAGCACGTAGCATGCGTTTTTCGCGTGGTGCGACGAACAGAATAGCGTCCCCTGAACGACCTGCGCGCCCAGTTCGACCGATACGGTGAACATAAGCTTCTGTGTCGTATGGAATGTCATAGTTTACAACATGGCTGATGCGGTCAACATCTAAACCTCGAGCAACAACGTCCGTTGCAACAAGAATATCGATGTCGCCTTTTTTTAGCTTATCGACAGTTTTCTCACGGCTTGCTTGTGGAATATCACCATTCAGTGCGGTTGCAGAAAATCCGCGGGCACGAAGTTTTGTGCTTAACTCCTCTGTCGCAACCTTAGTTCTGACGAAGATGATAACGCCATCAAAAGGTTCAACTTCTAGAATCCTGCTTAACGCATCTAATTTATTGAGTCCTTGAGCAATCCAGTAACGTTGGCGAACAGTACTTGCTGTAGCTGTTTTAGATGCAATTTTTATGTGCGCAGGATTATTAAGATGCGCATCGGCAACACGTTTGATCTCTTTAGGCATCGTTGCAGAGAACAATGCAATCTGACGAGATTCAGGTGTGTGCTCTAAAATCCAATTAACATCATCAATGAAACCCATGCGTAGCATTTCATCGGCTTCATCCAGCACCAGTGTTTTTAGGTTGTCTAGCTTAAGAGTCCCGCGACGCATATGATCCATTACACGACCCGGTGTTCCTACAACAATTTGCGTTCCGCGTTTGAGTTGACGCAGTTGTATGCTGT
>NZ_LWFH01000469.1:0-1271 GCF_001635725.1 Oleiphilus sp. HI0066 | reverse complement strand
CAGCGGTCGCCCATTGATCGTCAACAACAACCCATGCTCACCCGCTTCTACGGCAAGTTGAGAGAAATATTTCTCAAGATTGATATCTGCTTGCGCATCTAGAGGGTGATGGAATAGTTCAGCTTGCTGCAGAGTACGCAAACGATAGTCTGTTCCACCATCGACATTGACCACTTCGGT
The DNA here is from genome assembly GCF_001635725.1 of Oleiphilus sp. HI0066. Taxonomy (NCBI): domain Bacteria; kingdom Pseudomonadati; phylum Pseudomonadota; class Gammaproteobacteria; order Oceanospirillales; family Oleiphilaceae; genus Oleiphilus; species Oleiphilus sp. HI0066. The sequence continues at coordinate 1,091 of NZ_LWFH01000469.1, read as the reverse complement.
GTGTTTATTCACTAAGGCGATCGCTGGTAGGAAACGAGCTCTCTGCAAGCCGTCCTTATACAAGCCGTCAGGTACGATGTTTGACGTACAAACCAAACTCACACCGCGTGCAAACAAGGCTTCCATCAAGCCCGCAAGAATCATTGCATCACCGATATCAGAAACAAAAAATTCATCGAAACAAATGATGCGTGTTTCATCAGCTAAACGATCAGCAACAACCAATAGCGGGTCAGGCGTGTCGTTAAGCGTGGTCAGTTCAGCATGGACGCGCTGCATAAAGCGGTGAAAGTGAATACGCATCTTGCGATCAAAAGGTAGGCTTTCATAAAAGTTATCCATCAAGTAAGTCTTACCACGACCTACTCCGCCCCAAAAATACAAACCTTTTACGGGTTCGATATTCTTCTTTTTGAACTTCCCAAAAAAACGATAGGTTTTCTTTGCTCTTTGCTTCTCATCTTCGATCAGCGCGTCATACAAAGATTGCAGCTTTTCAACAGCCATACGCTGTGCTGGATCTTCCATAAATCCATCTTTTTGTAGATCACGTTCATATCGCTGAATAGGAGAAAGAGACGCTAAAGACATAAAACAACTCACCGTAAGGATTAAAGACAATCAAAGGATTGCAGCTACAATAAAAACGGCGCATATTCTGCCGTGATGCAAAGAGAAAGGCCAATATTTCTCATATTCTTGGAAAGCATACTGAGCAGTGTTGTCATGTAAGACAAAGGGTTTTAGTATCCAATCACGTCAATTAAAGAAACAAGCAGGTTATTTGTGACAGAAACGAGCATTCAAGTTATCGCAGCGTTAGGTTTATTTAGCTTAGGATTAGTTATCGGCGTTCTCGTGCAACGAAGCACTAAAGGCGATGGCCGAAAGATTGCTCGCCTCCAAGCAAAACTCAACGAAACCGAAGAACGCTTTACGCGTTATCAAGCTGATGTAACTGCCCATTTCATGGACACTGCACGCAAGGTGCAAACACTGAATAAAAGCTACAAAGACGTTCACGAACAACTTGCGAGTGGTGCTCGTAAGTTGTGCGAAGATGACGAGATAGAAAGCGTGTTATCGCTAAG
>NZ_LWFH01000468.1:0-616 GCF_001635725.1 Oleiphilus sp. HI0066 | reverse complement strand
GAGCTTCGCGCCATTCGTTGCGAGCTTGACGATTTATTTTTTCTACTGCTTTCCAATCCACTGTTTCCCAGTTGATTTGCTCGACAAATTCAGCAAGTTCAGCGGCAAGCTTTTTACGTTTTTCGAGATTGGCTTTTTTCAGCTCGCCTTGCTCAGAATAATATTCAGCGCATGGTGCAAATGCTGCCTCAGCCGCATTTGAAAAGCGTTGCCATAGGGCAGGGTCTTGCGCGCCGCCAAGACTTTTCCAGCGTTCTTGAAGTTGCTTTATTTGGGCTGACTTTTCTTGAGGATCTATATGCTTATCAATCAGAGCTTCCATCGATTCACATAATCTTTCTTGCTCTGGCGATGCAGCAAAGCCTTGCCAATCTCTCAATTCATTCAGTTGATCACTACGTAGTTTTAGGGCAGATGTGTAGTGATTTTGTCTTTTCTTAGTCAGCTTTTTATGCAGTTTTCGTACTTGTTGAATCTTTTGTTTGGATGCGTTGAGCTGCTTTTCGTCAAGAAGCTTGTCGAGTGCGGTGAGCGATTGGTTTAGCTCAGCTTCAATCTTCGATTGTTCTTGCTCTTTTGCTTGCTCGTGCTCTTCAGATTTTGCCATCACCTCTGA
>NZ_LWFH01000467.1:0-748 GCF_001635725.1 Oleiphilus sp. HI0066 | reverse complement strand
ATTGAGCCATGTAAAGAGTGGCACTTTCTTCACTTTGATTGACGTAGTCTTCTAGGTGAATAAGTGTTTGCTTGAGGGTTAGATAAGCATCCCACGAGGCGTCAACATTTGCTTGAACTTCTCGGTAAACACGGTTTGAGCGCATTCGTGCAGCTTCTTCTTCATAACGTGCTTTTTTCTGTCGTGATGCGTTGGATCCACCTTGATAGAGGTTCCAATTCATTTCTAGCAGAACTCGCCACTCGTTTTCTTCGCCATCAAACCCCGAAACGTCGTCTTTCCATCTGCGGTCAGCGACGATATCTAAGTCAGGATAAAGATGCGAGTTTAGCCCCGTTGTATTGGCGGAAGCGGATTGCACGTTTAAGCGACTCGCAATTAAGCTTTGATTATTGTTCAACGCTAAGGTTTGAGCACGTTCGTTACTCTCGGGGATGTAAGCTTGATCGACTTCTGGACGAATCAGGGTGGCCGGGCGTTCGCCTGTCAATTGCGCGAAGACGGTTTCGGCATCACGCAGGTTATTCTTTGCGGAAAGTAGATTGGCTTTGACGCGTGCGAGACGTCCTTTCATTTGGGTCAAATCAGCTTTGTTAGAAACGCCTTGTTTCTTTCGTGCACTAACAAGTTCAAAAGTTTCTTCATGCCGCTTTAAATTCTCTTCTGATAAGCGCACGACATCGCGTGCATTTAAAACATCGGTATAGGCTTTAGCGATCGATAGAGAAGTTTGTTCTGCTTGCCCCAA
>NZ_LWFH01000466.1:0-910 GCF_001635725.1 Oleiphilus sp. HI0066 | reverse complement strand
TGTTTCTAAGAATCAGTATCACTTAGTGCTGATGGATCTGCAAATGCCGGTTTGTGATGGCTATAGTGCCACTTTAAAAATCAGAGAATCTTTCGATCCGCAGCAGCTAGCCATTGTCGCCATGACTGCCAACGCTGCGATAGACGTCAAAGCGCGTTGTCTTGAAGTCGGTATGACGGACTTCTTAACCAAGCCTTTTGTTCTTGAAGACTTACTGCAAAAGATCGAAGAGCATTCTCTTAAAACCTCGATCGGCAATGATGAATCTTTCGCCAAACCAAAATCTGATACCAAGAACATGATTGATGCGAATGCTGCATTGACAGCATTGCATGGCAATCGACATCTTTATTGTCGGATTCTCATGCAGTTTCAGCGCTGCTGTGAAGACGGTGTCTACGCCCTAGATCAAAAACGTATAGAAAAAGATGAAATGAATAGTTTGCGGCTAATCTATACTGTTAAACGTCTTGCTGGCGCCATTGGAGCTAAGAACCTTGAGTCGCTATTAAATGATCTAGAAGCAGCGATTCAAACGAAATGTGAAAGCGATATTGATCGATTAATTGAGGAATATTCCAGCGTTTTGGCATCGGTCAACGCAGAAATATCTGGTATTGATTTAAGCGAAATTTAGACTTTACTGTCTTGGTTTTTATAACGAGGAGTGAGCAATGGAAGAGCGTCAAACACGTCATTGGTTTTCCCCCATCCTGATTCTAGTGTTATCGATTATCGGTGTTGTGATTACTGAGGTTTCTGTTGAAACGAGTATTTATTATTGGATGGGAATCTTCGTTTTTCTTGCCATTTTGTTTACTTTCTTGGCGCTGAAAAGCGATGGGAAAGTCTATGTGATGCACCATGCTGGGCATTGGATAGGCGGATTTACAGCGCTGGTCATGGTCTA
>NZ_LWFH01000465.1:0-997 GCF_001635725.1 Oleiphilus sp. HI0066 | reverse complement strand
ACTGCAGCGCTTTAGCGGCTATGCAAGTAAGTTACAAAGTTAAATAGCTTTGCTTTACTCCAAACAATAAAAAACCAGCTAAGAAGCTGGTTTTTTATTGTTCATCACTATTTGGTGATTAAGGTTGCACTTCACGTTCAGCACGCTTGCGATCTTGTTCCTCAAGCTTTCTCAGATCCGCTTCACTTGGACCTTCGTCAAACTCCTCTCCATCTTTATCAACAGGCGGAAGAAGATCTTCTTTGGTGACCGCCATTGCAAGCAAGATATTACTTGCCACATAGATTGAAGAGTATGTACCTACTAAAACACCAATCAAAAGAGCTTTAGCGAAGCCATTGATCATCTCTCCACCCACAATGTATAACGCAATCAACACTAGGATCGTTGTCAACGAGGTCACCAAGGTACGCGACAGGGTTTGAGTTAAAGAAATGTTGATGACTTCTTCGGAGTCCGACTTCCGCAGCTTACGGAAGTTTTCCCTGATCCGATCCGAAACAACAATCGTGTCATTTAGAGAGTAACCAATGACCGCCAACAATGCCGCCAATACTGTCAGGTCAAAATCCCACTGCGTGATCGAGAAAACACCCACCACGATAATTACATCGTGGATAAGGGCCGCTACGGCACCCACAGAGAATTTGAATTGGAAGCGCAAGGCAACATAAACCATCACGATACCAAGTGCGAGCAACAACCCTAGACCGCCCTGCTCACGCAATTCTTCACCGACTTGTGAGCCAACAAATTCTGCGCGCTCCAGCGTTACCTTCTCACCACTCTGTGACAAGGCATTCAGCACTTGCACACCAACTGTGTCGTCAAAGCCTTGTGACAAACGAACTAAGACAGAGGTATCTGCACCAAAGTTCTGAACAACAAGCTTGTCGTAACCTGCATCATTAAGGGTCGCTCGAACCTCCTCTAGATCAGGAGCCATTTCGTACTCCACTTCCACCAATGTGCCACCGGTGAAGTCGAGACCTAACTG
>NZ_LWFH01000464.1:0-509 GCF_001635725.1 Oleiphilus sp. HI0066 | reverse complement strand
CGACCAACAAATTCTACATTGAGTGCGCCATCCGCTTGTGCTTCAAGATAATGGAGTTCCGGACCGTCACCTAACAGACAAAAGTGTATATCTGTTTGTTTTCGTAGACGCTTTGCCGCCGCGATAGTGATATCAAAGCCTTTGTGCTTATAGAGTTTGGCAGCTTGAATAACGATGAATTTGTCTTTGTATTTGCTCTGAAGTGCTGCGAGAGCATGCTCATCAATTGGGTAAGCAACAGGCGAATCATTCACGACGTTGGTGCGCGCGTCGGGAAATTGTCTGGAGACGATGTTTTCAACGGCATGACTTACACAGACAATATTTGATGCTTGTCGGTAAGCAAGGCTTGATATCCATTTATCTTTGAATTTATTGTCGATTCTTCTTGTGACGATGTATGGCGTGCCAAATATTAGCTTTTGAATGAGTGCCCAGTAAATGGCTTGTCCTTCATGTACATGCATGACGTGCATATTGCTAGTGGCATCTTTGCTATGCCCAGTCAG
>NZ_LWFH01000463.1:0-890 GCF_001635725.1 Oleiphilus sp. HI0066 | reverse complement strand
TGAACATACCATCGAGGTTAGTGACGCTAATCCAGATGGGTGTAAGCCTTTACACTCCTGCGGAGATCATGTTCATGGTCCAGGTTGTGGCCACGAAGCGGTGCCTCATGGAGATCACATAGATTATTTAGTGGATGGCAGGTTACACCACGTGCACAACGGGCATTGTGATGATCATGGTCCTATAGAACTGGTATAGATAGAGTCACAACGCTTCTTTAATTTGAATTGCTGAGTCATGGCGACTAGTGCTCCACTAGTTGCATAATTAGGCCAGTAAACTTATATTCAGTACCGCATTGGTTCACGCCTACTAAATAGATGCCTTAGGGTATCTACAGGTTGTGCTAAGAGGAAATCTGGTGAGAATCCAGAACTGACGCGCAGCGGTAATAGGGAACGAAAGCGACACGATTGGTATCTCATATAGATTAAGATCAGGCACTGGAAAGAGCTCCGGGAAGCCGTCGCCGTAGAAAACTAAGCTCAGCTTATTTGCCCTTAAGTCCGAAGACCTGCCAACGCAGTTCATCCACAAACTATTGGGTGAACTTTCATGCCTTCGCGATCATGAGGTATAGAAAGACAGGTTTTAGTTGCCTTAAGCAAGCTTAGTGTTACCGCTTATCTTGCCTCCTGTAGTTTCTTCTTTTTTCGCAAAGGACCGTTTACCGAGTTCAATTTGCGTTGTAAAGAAATATGCCGAACCATGAAGAAATCAAATGCCCCCGTTGTGGATCACCCTTTGAATGTAAAATGGGATCAATCACAATTTGCCACTGTAGCGATGTCCACTTATCTAGAGAACAAATGGCGTTTATTTTGGAACATTGGCAAGGCTGCTTGTGCCATGCGTGTTTGCTTGAGATTAAAACATTGTTACCAGAGAA
>NZ_LWFH01000462.1:0-788 GCF_001635725.1 Oleiphilus sp. HI0066 | reverse complement strand
GGACAACATCAAAGAGATCGATTCAGACCTTGGTAACGAAATCGAAGAGCTCATGTTCGTCTTCGACAACCTGAAAGATGTTGATGATCGTGGCATCCAAACACTACTCAGAGAAGTTTCTAGCGAAGTATTAATTGTCGCACTCAAGGGTGCAGACGCTGACCTACAAGAGAAAATATTCAACAACATGTCGAAACGTGCTGCAGAGCTTCTTCGCGATGATCTTGAAGCGAAAGGACCTGTTAAAGTATCGGAAGTTGAAGCATCTCAAAAAGATATCCTTACTATTGCTCGTCGTTTGGCAGACTCTGGCGAAATAGCCTTGGGTGGAAGCGGTGAGGAAATGATCTAAGTATTGGTATGAGTGAACAAAATCCACCTAAGGACGATCGTCCTGTCGAAAGCTTAAGTGCTTACGAGCGCTGGGAGCTACCTAATCTCAATTCAGGTGAAGACTATACCGATAGTGCAAAAGTAAAACCGTTGACAGCAGACGATTTGGAGGCGATCCGCGCGGAAGCCTATGCAGAGGGGCTTAAGCAAGGAAAAGCCGATGGTTACAACGCCGGCGTCGAAGAAGGGCGTACCGTTGGTATCGAACAAAGTAAGCAAGAAGGCTTAGAGCAGGGGCGTCAACAAGCTGACAGTGAGTTGCAATCGCACAAACAAGCTCTTTCAGATCAATTAAAGGCCTTGCTTGATCCTATAGAAAGTCAACGCGATCAACTAGAAGACGCCTTGCTCAATACCATATTAGCCGTTGTGCGTGCTGTCATTCATACAGAAAT
>NZ_LWFH01000461.1:0-1121 GCF_001635725.1 Oleiphilus sp. HI0066 | reverse complement strand
CTCAGGCAAGGCTAAGTCTTTGCTAGCTTCCGCCTTTTTAAGTTGATTTACCAAGCTCACAGATAGGCTTTTAACCGAGTAGGGCGCCTTAAACCATTGTGTTTCTTGATCGGTTTCTAGATCTTTTGCTTTTACGCTAACTAAAAGATTGTCGGATGTAAGCAGGTGTAGGTAATCGCTAATTAATTCCTTATCAAACTTGTTTAGCTTGTAGGGCGCGCTGAGAATATCCTGTGCCGAGAACTCATGCAGTGCTGAGGACAAGCTTCTGACGTAGGACAGCGCTGGGACTTTTTCTTGGAACTTGAATGCAATTTCTGACAGTTGTTTTTGTTCAGTGAAATACATTTCATTGAGGTCGTTTTGTTTTAGCAGGTTGATGTAGGCAAATACGGCATTGATGACTTCATCTTGTTGCTTTAGGCCTTTCTCGGTAAGGCTCATAGAGATGATAAACATCCCTTGATTATCTGTGTCGAACTGAGGGCCAGCAGATAGCGTATCAACAAGCTGCTTCTTTTTAAGAGAGGAAAGCAGGCTGCCTTTTCCTTCATGCCCTATAAGGTTGGCAATATATCCAAGAGGTTGCGTATTGATGTAAGGACGAGACGTCGGAACAGGGAAGCTTAATGAAATACTTCGTGTGTCTTTGATACTTTTGACTTGAATTTTTGCTGGTAAAAAACCACCGCTAAAAAATGGTGTCGTGGTTTTATGTTCAGGTAAATTTTTGTTCGCGATGCTTGAGAATTTCTCTTCCACCCAGCTGGATAGTGTTTCAAGGTCTTCTTTGCCAAGTACAGTGAGCTTCATTCGGTTTGCTGAGTACTGCATGTCGTAAAACTCTAAGAGCGCTTCACGCAGAGTAATGTCAGGCTTATCAACTAAGGTTTCTAAGTTACCAACTGCAAATTTTTTGTAGGGATGATCGGAATTTAATATGGCTTTGAAACTTTCTAAGTAGCGACGACCATCATCTTGGATTTTTGAACTGTATTCTGAGTGCACTGCATTGACTTCTCGTTGCACATAATCTGCGTTAAACAATGGTGCAGTGAATTGTTGAGAGAAACGATCGAGTGCTGGCTCTAGGTATTCGGCGGACACATCAAAGAAGTAAT
>NZ_LWFH01000460.1:0-689 GCF_001635725.1 Oleiphilus sp. HI0066 | reverse complement strand
GATTGCCGCACGCATTGGGGGCGAGGAAGTCTGCATTATTGTCTGTAATTCTCAGTCTAACGAAGCCTTTCAGTTAGCAGAACGTTTAAGAAAAAGGATCAAAGAACTACGTCTTCAATGGAATGGAGAGGAAATTCGAATCAGCGCCTCATTTGGTATTGCTCAAGCAAGTCCAAATGTTCTTACTAAATGGCAGCTATATGAACGCGCCGACAAAGCACTATACCAAGCTAAGAAACACGGTCGCGACCTGACCTTCATCCACAATGAAAGCACTAGCTCCAGAGCTACTGAAGTTGCGTAAGCGATAGTCCTCGTTCACGCAACAACTCAACAACACCTGCTGGCCCATCTAAGTGGCCAGCGCCCACCACAACGAAACACACACGCGTTTGCATACATGCAACAATTTTATCGGCCATCGTGCGATTTCGCTCAAAAAACAGTTTTTCAAAATAAGGTTTCAATTCGGGAAAATCACGCATTGGTTCAGCAATAACCATGTTATAAAGAGCAACTCCATCCGAGTTTTTCCATGCCGCTTCTATCGCTTGCCATTGTTCTTGGTAGTCCGCCATCGCGAGTAATGATTGCCCAAACACTGCTTCATTTATCGGCAAGTTTTCAAGCAATTCCATTTGAAAGGCAAGCCCCTCTAACTCTTCGACCGGTTTTTTATACTGCGCTCG
>NZ_LWFH01000459.1:0-1239 GCF_001635725.1 Oleiphilus sp. HI0066 | reverse complement strand
ATAAACTCGATCATTCAAATCCTGCCACCCAAGCATTGTCTCAAGGACAAATTGCAACTGAAACCTTTTATGTGAAAGTGGATGACGGGCAAGGTGGTACAAGGACTCAAGCTATTAGCGTTCAGGTTAATGGTACCAATGACACTCCTAGCATTTCGGGCACTAGCACTGGCGGTGTTATTGAAGATGCATCAATCAATATCACATCTGGACAATTACAGGTTCAAGACGTCGATAAAAATGATGTTCATGCATGGACACTAAATGGCTCTGGGCAGGGTAGTTATGGTCAACTCAGCATTGACCCTAATACTGGCCGATGGACCTATACGCTTGATAATAATCTGACGGCAACACAGTCAATCGCCAAGGACGATGTGAAGACTGAGAGTTTTACAGTTGAAGTGAGCGATGGCCAAGGCGGAACGGCGACACAGCTCATAACGGTAAATGTAACGGGCACCAATGATGCGCCCGCCGTGATCGGAGGTGACTTAACAGCGACCTTTACCGAAGGACAATACCCGACCATACGTGGTAAGACGCCCATTGTTCAGGATGTAGATACTGGTGACACCTTGAGTTTTAGTTGGGAGAATCAACACAGTTCTAGTAATGGCACCGGCCTCGTGTTAGGAAAATGGGGCAATTACATTATTGACGAGACCACAGGAACTTGGGGCGCAAATTTCCATAATTCTTTGGTCAATACGCTTTCAGCAGGCGAAGTGGTCACCGAGACAGTCATGATGAAAGTGACTGATCAACATGGCGCTACAACCGATCAAGCTATTACCGTCACCATTATTGGTACTAATGATGTACCTCAGATCATTGGGCAGTTCTCAGGAATAGTGACGGAGGATTTAGTTAATTCTGCGAAGGGAAATCTGCAAGCGGTTGATCCCGATCGATTAGATACGCATTCCTGGGCGCTTCAAGGAAATGGGCAAGGAACATACGGGTCTATCAGCATCAATCCGCAAACTGGAACATGGCAATATCAGCTCGATAACGGCCGGCTTGCAACGCAAGCGCTTTCTGCAGGGCAAATCGCATCTGAAACATTTATCGTTCAGGTTGATGATGGGCATGGTGGCACTGCAACGCAACGCATTACTGTTGACGTAACGGGTACCAATGATCGTCCTAATATCGGTGGAACAAGTACAGGTTTTGTATCTGAAGACGGAAAACCTAGTGCAGGAGGCATGCTTCGTCATGGCGATGTGGATGCAG
>NZ_LWFH01000458.1:0-849 GCF_001635725.1 Oleiphilus sp. HI0066 | reverse complement strand
AAATTGTCTGACTTGGGTGTGGACACACAGAGCCTTTAGTCACCTTCATGGATCATAGTATGACAAAGAGACTTATACAGTGTCTTGGCTTGAGCGCGGTTTTTACCGCGCTTTTTGCTTGTAGTTCTGACACTGGAAACATTCCTACAGAATTAACACGTATTGAAAACCCGATTTCTGTTGATAAAGCGTGGGACGCTGATGCAGGTTCTGGTGATGATGAATTACAACTACAGCTAGAGCCCTTCGTTAGTGGGCCCAGCGTATTCACAATCGACATAGATGGTGAATTACAATCTCGCTCCACAGAAACTGGTCGTTTAGAGTGGGAAGTAGATTTAGATCGCAGGGTTAGTGGCGGTGTGTCGGGAGATAGTCGCCAGCTCTATGTGAGTACGTTCCAAGGGCAACTTATTGCTTTATCTCGTAGCAATGGCCAAGAATTGTGGCAAGCGCGATTAAGTTCAGAAGCACTGAGTGTTGTAGCAAGCGACGGGTCTACGGTAGTTGTGCATGCCAGCGATGGGAAGGTATTTGGGATTAACGCTGATACTGGAGCACAAAGGTGGCGTTATGATAGCGATACGCCAGTTCTTTCTCTGCGCGGCACATCTTCTCCTTTAATTAGCGGTGACTCAGTATATGTGGGTCTCGCTAATGGGGCCTTGATCGGTATTGCGATTGATTCGGGTCGTAAGCAATGGTCTGTTAACTTGGGAACACCAAGCGGACGCACTGAGCTTGAACGTCTAGTAGATGTCGATGGAACTTTTGTCTTAAGCGGAAGAACACTTTATGCAACCGCTTATCAAGGCGACTTGAAAGCCATCAGTCTTACTACTGGTGAAA
>NZ_LWFH01000457.1:0-999 GCF_001635725.1 Oleiphilus sp. HI0066 | reverse complement strand
GATCTATTCCTTCAGTAATAAGTGCCGCATTGTCCTTTTGAATCGCCTTATAGAAAGTCGTATTGATAATTAAACGCTTACAGCCAACTTGATAGTCGGGACGCAATTTGCGTCTAAGTTCAGGATCTTTAATTGCTAGCTTCAGGTTCAGCTTTACGAAAAACTCCATCAAAAAACGCTGAATTTTATGGCCTGTCACAGCTTTAGTGAAAAAATGCTCGACGAAAAACTTACCACTAGCGCGGCTGATACGATTCAGAGTCGGAAACCTACCTAATAAGCGTTTTACAAAATTAGGAATCGAAAAGTCCTTCAAGGGAAGAATCCATTGAGGCGTACGTTGGAATACGTTTACCTTTGCCCCAGAGTTAATTAGTTCTGGAATACACTGAGCGGCTGTAGAGCCCGTTCCGACAATACCAACAGACTGTGTCGCATCGAGTTGAACATCATGATTCCAATTAGAGGTATGGAACATGTTTCCTTCAAAGGAATCTAAACCTGGAATGTCGGGAAGGCTTGGATGATGCAGTATACCTGTCGCGGAAATAACGAAATCACATTCATAGTTATCACCAGTGCTGGTCGTAACTTTCCATACACCGTTATCAAACTTGGCTTCAGTAACCGTTTCATTAAACCGAATCATTGGCCGTAGCTCGTATTTATCAACCACGTTCTCGAAGTATTCTTGGATTTCATTACCACGAGCGAAAAAATTACTCCAATTAGGATTTGGCTCAAACGAATAGGTATACATGTGCGAGGGAATGTCACACGCAACGCCAGGATATGTATTCTCACGCCATGTACCGCCGACTTTTTCTTTTTTTTCGAGAACAATTACTTTCTCAATACCCGCATCTTTGAGCTTTTTCGCCATCAGAATACCTGTCATGCCAGCACCGATGACAATGACTGATGGATTACGTTTAAAAGACATGATTAATCCGTTTATGAATGTACAAACGAATAGCTTAATACAGGCCGAGGATGGCA
>NZ_LWFH01000456.1:0-1079 GCF_001635725.1 Oleiphilus sp. HI0066 | reverse complement strand
TGTTCTGAGGGGATCGATGAGATTCTTGATACTGACATCCTTCCTGAGGAAGAGCTTCCTGATCCTCCCGTAACGCCGACTCCACCTGCACAGCCCGATGCTGAACTCGAAGAAATTAAAAATTTGTTTGTGGGTGCATATGGTTGTCAGGATAACACCGCGCTTTCTCTCGTGAATTATGATAGTGACGCGTCTCTTTCCTCATCTTCTTGCGACGGAAATGTGGTTGTTGAAGGTACTAACCCAAGCCAACTTTATGCAATGAGTCAGGGGGTGCATGCTTACCTTGACTTGGTTGCCGATCCTTTAAAACAAAATGAAGCGGTGGTGTTTGCCAATGCTGGTGCAGTGCTTTATATCGATTTAGACGCTAATTCTGCTGAGCGACTGACAAGTTTTTCAGGAACGGTATGCCGTGTGATCCCTAGTATCCGTTATGAGGCAGAGGTCGATTCGGTTACTGGTGATGAAACATGGAATGAGCTGCATGATTCTTTTGTTTACGTTGAGGTCGTTGATTCAGCTGATAGCGCTAGGGCATGTCAAAATAACCAAGATTTTCGTCGTTATTTTAAGGTAGCGCTTAATTATGATGTGAACGCGATCGATGAAGAGACATGTATTGGTGAACTTGACGGTAAGAGTTCCGCAGCTAACTGTAAAACACGCCTATTACCTAATGTTAGCCAAGCAAGAGCCTTGAGTTACCCGATTCGTGCATACGTAGATGATGCGACTAATCCAGGTAGTAAAGTGCAAGTATATGGATATATCGGTGCTGGCTTGGGGAGCGGGGCTCGTGAGCTGGTATTGTGGAATAGCGCTGGAGACCAAGTTTGGACGGCTCCACAAGATCGAAATCTAGAGAGTTTTTCCAATGTTCTGGGAGTGGAAGGCGCTTATAGTCAGTTGTTTGCTGTCGAAGAGTTGGAGGATAACTTTTATGTGGCGCAACTTGGCCGTGATATTTTTGTATTTGAGGGTTCAGAGTTATTTGAGCTAAGTGATTCCAACGATGTATTTAAAGATCGGTCATATCAATTGGAAGAAGACTCGGGAAATGTCACTAAGATGCAAAT
>NZ_LWFH01000455.1:0-968 GCF_001635725.1 Oleiphilus sp. HI0066 | reverse complement strand
TTGGCATATGCTTTGAGAGAAAGTGGTGAATATGAGCAAGCCGCAGTGCTTCTTGAGGAGGGCGTCATTAAATATAACGATAATGACAAGCTTCTTGAGTTACTTGGTCAAGTCTATGTTGATCAGCAGCAGTACATGATGGCGGCCCTCGTTTACGAGTTCGCCTCAATGCAGTTTCCACGATTTTCAGCCAAAGCATCTGCTTTGTATTTGAAAGCGGAGAGTCCGGTGCGCGCTCTGCAATTAAATCGCCGAATCCTTGAGCAAGAAGAAAAGTTCCGTCAGCGCATTGGCATTGATATTCAGCTAGAAGACTATGAGTCGATGGTTGCTAAGACAGAACCATTAAAACGTTACGACCTATTGTCAGATGACAATATTTTATACGCCTTAGGTTTTGCGCATTTCAAAAATGGCAATTACCCCATTGCCACTTCATACCTACAACAAATCAACGATAGTCAGCTGTTTACCAAAGCGACTTATTTATTTAAGCAAATAGAGATCTGTCAGAATGACCCGTATGCATGCCGTTAATCGCCTCATAGTGCGCGCGATTATTTGTCTATCGGCACTTATCGCTTTTACAACAACTCCAGCTTTTGCGTCGTCTTCGCAAAAGAATTTATATGTGTTCGTGTTCAAGGATGGCGTGGCGCAGTCCAATATTCGAGTGCAGGCTGGGGAGATTTCTGCCCTTACTAATAGCTATGGTGCAGCATCGTTTTCGTTGACGTCTGGTAATTATGAAGTTGGATATTATCAACCGCGCACAGAACAAGAAGAATCACTGTTCGCATTAACTGAGGTGGCGATTCAGGCAGATGTGTCTAGTCAGGTCTTTCTATCTCTGACAAAGGATGGAGCGAATGTAGACCTTGATTTACCCCTCTCAGAATACAGTCAAGATTTTGAGGTTCAACAGCTCAAAAAGCAGGAGGGGCCAAAAGGTGAATTATCGCTGACTG
>NZ_LWFH01000454.1:0-960 GCF_001635725.1 Oleiphilus sp. HI0066 | reverse complement strand
TCGGCACTGGCACTCACCTGAAGCAAAGCGCCCTGCGCTCTCACAAACAAAGGTATTGCTATCGCTTCCATCCCTACCCATCGTAATGTCGCGGCGCGCTCTACTTTTGCATTCGACGCAACATCAGGTAACTGCTTTTGGGAACTCATAAATCTCCTAATTTGGACGATTAAATATCAAGGCTGAAGCCGTGTGGGTATCAATCACTTGATCGCTATCAAACACAAGATTTCCATTGACCCAAGTTGACTGAATTCGTGATGAGAATGTTGTCCCATCAAATGGTGTCCACTCACAACGGTACAACACATTGTCATGACTAACTGGCGTAACTTGGTTAGGAGACACCAGCACTAGATCCGCAAAATAGCCTTCTCGGATAAAACCTCTTTCTTGCACACCATATCGAATGGCAGGATTATGCGCAGCTTTTTGCACGACCTGTTCAATTGATAAACGATCGTTTCTAACATGCTCAATTAAACTCAGCAGTGCATGCTGAACCAATGGCAGGCCCGCAGGCGCTTGCATATAAGGTACGTTTTTTTCATCAAAGGTATGCGGCGCATGATCGGTTGCAATAATATCAATCACATCATCACGCAAAGCCCGCAATATGGCGTTTCGATCACTAGCCTTCTTAATTGCTGGATTACACTTTATTAGGTTACCTTTCTGAGCATAATCCTCTTCGCTAAACCAAAGATGATGAACGCAAGCCTCGGCAGTAATGTGTTTCGTTTCGACTGGGCCTGACGCAAAGAGACTAAGCTCTTTCTCTGTTGTGATATGCAAAACATTTAACTGCGAGCCAACTTCTTCGCCAATCCAACGGCATAAGATGAAGAGGCATAACAGGCTTCATCATCTCTAATAATTGGATGGTCATGAATCGTAATTTCACGCCCCAAATCTTCGATTCTCTTTAGGTTTCGATCCATGACAGGCCCTCTTTCGCAA
>NZ_LWFH01000453.1:0-1152 GCF_001635725.1 Oleiphilus sp. HI0066 | reverse complement strand
CCGCGCCTTTGCCGTTCCAGTTTGGTTTTTCTGTTAATGAGCCAGGCTCAAAATTTACATTCGCTGCAAAAAACTACATGCACTCTCCGTTGGGGCTTTTTAAAGACGCGGAAGACCCCGGGACATTCTTAGGTAAAGAGGCTGCTATACAGCGATATACCTTTTTCTCCCCAGCGGTTGGCTATGAGATTAGTGATGAATGGTCCGTAGGTGCCGGTATACAGCTTTCGCATCAGGGTTTTGCTATCGCGCAGAACAACCGTGCGCCAAACTTCTTGATTGCAGTAACCGAGATCTTACAGGATGCGTTCGCATGTGAGTTCGACAAACCTATTGGTAAGCGTCGAGATCCATTGCAGCCATTCTTATCCTTGTGTCAGGGCAATATTGGACCTTGGGATAGCGTAGGACGCATAGATATAGATATGCAGCAGTCATTATCGCCTACTTATAATCTAGGTGTTCTCTGGGAACCTACTGATTGGTTCTCTTGGGGAGCATCTTATATGACGGGTGCTGAGATGGAGCTGCGCGGCACTTTCCTTATGGATTATACCGATGAATGGACGGCCTTCTGGCAGGGCTTCAACGGATCGATTATTGGTGCGATAACCGCTGCGATACTTGGCTTGCCTCGAGGGGTGCCATTCGAGGCTGGTAATATCTATATGGACTATGAAATACCGCAAACATTCAAGAGTGGTATTAGTATGCGGGTTCATCCTGAATGGACCGTTAACCTTGATGCGACTTGGACAGACTGGAGTGTTTGGGATGAATGGACATTTCATTTTGATCGCCCCTTAGAGTTACTGACTACTGCCCGTCTTTTATCTGGTTTGGTGACCGAAGATTCGTTAACTCTGCCATTAGGTCTTGAAGATACTTGGCACTATGGCATTGGGATTACCCAGCATGTGAACTCGCGTTTAGACATCCGTTATGGACTGGAGCTTAGGGACTCGCCTGTCGGTAAGGATGTTTTTGGGCCTGTGCCAGTCGGTGATATGAAACACTGGGGCATAGGCTTTGGTTATAAATGGGACAAGCAAACTAAAGTTGGGGCGAGCATGTTTTACATGCAGTCGGTCGATTACATTCCCAACAATACGAGTTGTAACCTAAACTGTACTAACTTCACTAACGTGGTAT
>NZ_LWFH01000452.1:0-448 GCF_001635725.1 Oleiphilus sp. HI0066 | reverse complement strand
ACTCCTCCATCTCGATACATTCCCGAAGGGGCGCCTGGTATATTTCTTATCCCTGCCATAACCATCGGTATGGAGCCCGACGCCAAGAGTGCCGGCATTAAGTTACTGTCTGAAAGCGAGACATGTTGCGTTGGAATGTTATCGGGGTCTTGTAGGGTGAATTCACTATTAGGGTGATGAAATACAAAGCGTTCGAACTGAGATTTTAAATGCTTGCGGTTGATTCTATTGCCAACATAACTCTTTGCTAGACCAAGTCCCTGTAGCATCGTATTTTCATACTGCACAAAACCCTTAGATTTAGCGACGATAAAGTGTGCTTTAAAGACTGGGTTGTGAAGAATTTCATCAATGCCGGACTCACTAACAACGTCTCTTAATAGTATTTCTGCTTTGTCAGTAATGTCGCGTGGTTTCGGTTTTCCGGATATATAGTCGCGCAATAATG
>NZ_LWFH01000451.1:0-809 GCF_001635725.1 Oleiphilus sp. HI0066 | reverse complement strand
GATGGTCTATTATTGATTTGATAAAACTTTACTAATTTCTCAATTATCGAGGTGTTACCTTGGCTGGTGTGTTAGATAGCGTAAACCAACGAACGCAGTTGGTTGGCCAAAATAGGCTTGAGCTTCTGTTATTTAGGTTGGCTGGGCGTCAGGTATATGGCATCAACGTCTTTAAGGTAAAAGAGGTTCTTCAATGTCCTCGTCTTACGAGTCTGCCTAAAAGTAATCCTGTTGTTAAAGGTGTTGCTCATATCCGGGGCGGCACTATTCCAATTTTAGATATGGGTATGGCGACTGGTCAGCGTTCTGTCGCTACAGACGATCTTACTGAACAATTTATTATCATCACGGAATACAACCGAAATACACAAGGCTTTTTGGTCGCAGGCGTCGAACGTATCGTGAACCTAAATTGGGAAGAGATTCATCCGCCACCGAAGGGTTCTGGAAAAGAAAACTACCTTACAGCCGTTACTGAAATAGACGACAAATTAGTTGAGATTTTGGATGTCGAAAAAATCCTCTCTGAAGTCTCTCCGATGGATGAAAGTGTCAAAGAGAGTACGCTTGACGGTCGCGACAAAGAAGAATTTCAAAAGCATCGAATTTTGGTTGTCGATGATTCTGTGGTTGCGCGAAAGCAAATTCAGAATTGTTTGCAGACCATTGGTGCTGAGGTAGTGCTCAAAAACGATGGGCGCCAAGCCTATCAACACTTAAGAGAAATCACCGAAGATGGCTCTCGCGCGAGTGATCACTACAGTATGATGATCTCTGATGTGGAAATGCCAGAAATGGACGGTTATACC
>NZ_LWFH01000450.1:0-695 GCF_001635725.1 Oleiphilus sp. HI0066 | reverse complement strand
AATATCTCTACGCGATTCTCTACTCGTTTGGCTGCTATTGCTTAGGTGAAAAATCCGTCCCTCTTATCTTCGAATTTAGTTATCCAGAACCTTCAAAGAGCGCCTACTACGGCAAATATTTTTCGGAGACCGTACGCTTCAACCAAGAGAAAAACCGTGTTCTTCTTCCAAAACCATTGTTAGAGAGAAAACTTGTTTTCTCAAACCCAATACTCGCAGAAGAAAACGATAAAACAGTCAAAACTCAAATGGAGCACATTGCACCAAGCGATACAGTTTCTAGAACGCGCGCACTTATCCAGAAAAACGCGCTGAGCATGGTTAGCCTAGAACATATCTCAGCTCAACTCTGTATGTCTTCAAGAAGTTTACGTCGACACCTACAAGCTCAAGGCTTTAGCTTTCAAACAATCGTTGATCAAGAAAGACACGACATTGCCAAAAAGCTTCTCAGTTCAAACAAACAAACTATTCAAGAAATAGCGATTCTTCTTGGCTATAACGACGCGAGTTCATTTAGTCGTGCGTTTAAACGCTGGGAAAGCGCCTCACCAAAAGAATACCAACTTCAGCAACATCAAAAATCTTGACCTCTAGAGCCATGCATCTGTCCTTTTCTGTCATAGCACTTATTGCCATCTCGTTGAATAATCGCATCCTAGGAACAACTGGGCAGTAAATCGGCAAACATTGCC
>NZ_LWFH01000449.1:0-880 GCF_001635725.1 Oleiphilus sp. HI0066 | reverse complement strand
GCAGATTTTGCGTTCTCTGCAAAATACTGAGCTGCACAGCGATTCACAGCTAACATACATTCTTCAACCCATGCATGAGCCGCAACACTTGTTCGTGGGTGAATTGCTTCAATTTTCTGGTCAGCGTTAAGCTCTATAAAAAAGTCAGAGCGACTAGGCTGGACATTCGCTGTGCTCTTACGTTTTTCTAGTAGAGCTTCGGCAAGACCTTTTAGCGCAATCACTTGTGGTCGAACATTCTCATTCACACCATCAAGTGCATCATCGCTCGCTTGCGTATACGATAGTTTTTGCGCCGAAGTAACACTACCAAGGCTAATTTTCTCTAGCGCAACATCACCATCTTTAGAAACTTGTATCGTGAAAACTTTCGCTAAACGCGTCTTTCCTTCTACTAATGAGGCTAAGTTCGCACTCACCTCTTCAGGTAACATTGAAACAACTTTATTAGGCGCATACAAAGAAGCGCCGCGTTGCAAAGCTTCTTTCTCTAAGACCGGAGCATGCTTAACTAAGGCTTCTGGATCAGCAATAGCAACGAGTAACTTCCAGCCATCGGAGTTTTCTTCAATGCAAAGCGCGTCATCCATGTCAGTCGTGCGTTCACCATCAATGGTAAAGAAAGCATGTTGACTAAAATCTTCTCTCTCAGCACATAACTTAGCGACCAAGTCTTCCGTCAATGTCTTTAAATCTTGCTCAGATTTTTCACTCCAAGCTTCTTTAATACCATGTTTTTTCAGACTGTAGGTCCACTCAATACCTGCATCTTTTTCATTACCAAGATTATCGAGTATGTGGGCTTGTGGCTTACCATTTTTAATTGGGTGTTGAACAAGCTTGCACTGAAGTAAGTCGCCAACTTTCGCTTTCCCGCGTT
>NZ_LWFH01000448.1:0-1022 GCF_001635725.1 Oleiphilus sp. HI0066 | reverse complement strand
TGATCTTACCTTCGTGACCAAAGCGCTTGCTACGTTCCTGGGCGGTCACTTCAGTCCATACTTGGGTGTCTGAACGGTCAGACTTGCTGACAATCATGCCCGCGCCAATCGTAACGTTGGTTAGACGGTCGATAATAATAAACGCACCGGTCGCCTTATTTTGATCATAAGGATCGAATGTCACCGCTTGATTAAGAGTCAGCTCACACAAAGAAATGCTATTTAATGCCAAGTTGTCGGCATCATTTTTCTCAAGCGTGTTAACGTCAACGGTGTGAATGATATTGTTGACCGAACCTGAGCTAAGCGTAGAGCCAAGCTTGATATCGATAAGCTTGCCAGGTTGAAGCTCCGCTTCGTTCATCCAAACGATGTTAGCCGTAAAGCTTTGACCCACGGAAGGTAAGTTACTTGGCTTAACTAGCATATCTCCGCGAGATACGTCGATCTCATCGTTTAGAGTGATGGTGATTGCTTGACCAGCAAATGCATTTTCATGCTCGCCTTCATACGTGACAATCGATTTAACCGTGCTCTTCTTGCCAGATGGCAGGGCCATCAGTTCATCACCTTTGTTAACTTCACCAGAAGCCACAGTTCCGCAGAAACCACGGAAATTAAGGTTTGGACGGTTCACGTATTGAACGGGTAGGCGGAAGTCTTGAAAGTTTCTGTCTTCAGCCACCTGAACGTTTTCTAGAATGTCCATCAAAGGGGCGTCAGTGAACCAAGGAGTCAGTTCGCTATTAGAAACCACGTTCGTACCTTTCAGCGCTGAAAGTGGAACAAAGCGGATGTCTTTGAGTTGTAGGTCAGACGCGAATTCAAGGTAATCAGCTTTGATTTCGTTGTAACGCTCTTCGCTATAGTCAACGAGGTCCATTTTGTTGATCGCAACGACTACGTGCTTAATACCTAAAAGAGAGGCAATAAAGCTATGACGGCGCGTTTGCGTCAGAACGCCATGACGTGCATCGATCAAGATAATAGCTAAGTCAGCCGTTGATGCACCTGTCGCCATG
>NZ_LWFH01000447.1:0-990 GCF_001635725.1 Oleiphilus sp. HI0066 | reverse complement strand
CTGATTATGGATATCCGAAAGCCCCTTACAGAGTTCGACACGATGCTGCTCGACTGGAGCAAAAAGAGCGAACTCAGTACAACCATTCTTTTGACGAAAGCAGACAAATTGAAATATGGGCCAGCTAAAACTGTTCTCTTACAGGTACGCAAAGCACTGGAAGATCACGGTTTTATCAATGATATTTTGTTGTTTTCGAGTTTGAAAGGAACAGGCGTCAAAGAAGCGAGAAACGCATTAAACCGAAATTTCTCGCACTTTTTGGAAGATGAAGAAGAAAGTACAGAAAGCTAAACGCCTGGCAGAACCTCATCGAAGCAATAACCCTCTTGAAGCTTGGCAAGCTCAGCTTGCTCAGGCTCTCTTAAATGCGGAACGATAAAGTCTAAGACTTGATACACACCATGCTGAATAGCTTTAGGGTTACTTTCGCGATCTTCTTGCGTACCATGCATCGTCTTAAGAAAGGTCATCCAATTCGTCACAATCAGCCATACGTTCAAGGCTTTAGACTGACGCTGCTGTTCCGTCTGCCTTGAGAAAATCTCACTCAACTCTAAAGCCTCGATAATGCTCATCACGCCTCGCACACAACGCAAGGTAAATGCCCGATAATCCTCACGCAATTTGTCGTCATTATCGAGAAGATGCTCCAAGTCACGATGTAAAAAACGATAGGCCCACAGCCCATTAAACACCGCATCTAAGTATGAAAGTAAATCTTCTACTTTTATCTTTCGCCCTTCAGGAACACGGAGATAGGTATCCACCATCAACTCATAGTTTTTGAAGATCTGATAAATAATGTCGCTCTTATTTCGGAAGTGGTAATACAAATTACCAGGCGACATATTAAGATGCGCAGCGATATGGTTCGTTGAGACGTTTCGCTCGCCTTGCGCGTTAAACAAGTCCAAGCTCTCTAAGATAATGCGTTCTTTTGTTTTAGATGCCACAAAACTGCCTTACTAATTCCGATCTCTAAGTTCT
>NZ_LWFH01000446.1:0-150802 GCF_001635725.1 Oleiphilus sp. HI0066 | reverse complement strand
CCAGAGCCAGAGCCAGAGCCAGAGCCAGAGCCAGAGCCAGAGCCAGAGCCAGAGCCAGAGCCGCCTCAAGTACGAGTACGCGAAAACTCCTTTAAGAACTTGCCCGAATTCGAAGCGCTTTTGTTTGACGTGAAAGGTCTTCAGCTCGCAGTACCTTTAGTTTCTCTGGGCTCGATTCATCGTATCGATTCAGATATTACGCCGATCGTCGGTAGAAGTTCTTGGTACCTAGGGATGCTTAATAGCAACGCCGGCAATCTGCAAGTTGTGGATACAGCTCGCTGGGTTATGCCTAGCCGAATGCAGGCATCAGGTATCGAGGATTATGAGTTTGTGATTCGACTGGGTGATACTAACTGGGCATTAGCATGTACCTCTGTTTCTCATGCCGTCAGGCTGCAACAGAGTCAAGTTAAGTGGCGTACTTGCAACAGTAAACGGCCATGGTTAGCAGGAACTGTCATAGACAAAATGTGTGCTCTGCTAGATGTGGATAGTTTTGCCGATCTGCTTGATGAAAATAAGTTGCATGTTTCGGAGTGAATAAGGTGGCGCAGAGTGCGCTATGTTCTATATTTAAGCTATGACGAGCCATTTATAACTTGGCGAATTCTTAACAATAAATACCGCGGAAGCGGTTAGTAAGAGGCGATCAATGTCTTCAAGTACAGCTCATAACTCTGATCAATTAGAAGATCAGGTACTTCAATATGTCACGTTTCGTTTAGATGATGAAACGTACGGCATTAACGTTATGCAAATTCAGGAAGTTTTGCGTTACTCAGAGATTGCTCCCGTGCCTGGCGCGCCAAATTACGTGCTCGGCATTATCAATTTGCGTGGTAACGTTGTAACGGTCATTGATACCCGCACGCGTTTTGGGTTGCCAGAGGCTGAGGTGACAGACCAGACACGCATTGTTGTTCTTGAACTTGAGGGTCAGGTTGTTGGTGTGCTTGTTGATTCGGTTGCAGAAGTTGTTTATTTGAAGCAGTCAGAAGTTGAAACAGCGCCGAACGTTGGCAACGATGAAAGTGCACGGTTCATTCAAGGTGTTTGCAATAAAAATGGCGAGCTGATCATTTTGGTTGAATTTGAAAAAATGCTGTCTGAAGAAGAATGGGCAGAAATGGCATCGCTATAGCCACAGGAAAACCTTATGTTGTTTGGAATTATCCTTGATCCGCTAATGTTAGTGTTAGCGTGTTCATCCATCTTTGCTTTAGCTGCGTGCGGCATTACCTTGCGCAAACAAGCCATGGTAGAAAAACGTTTAATCAAAAAAATTGATGCGCTATCTAAAGAATTTAATGCCTTAAGCCACTCAACTCTTGGTATGGGAAGGCGCATTCAGGGTGTTGTTGATAAGCATGATAGCTTGGAGATATCCGTCGAAGAGATACATCGTAACGATCCCGTTAAAGTCAGTTATTCAGAAGCAGGGCATTTAGTACGGATGGGAGCAAGTGTTGAAGAATTGATGAGCGCTTGCAGTATTTCTCGTCCTGAGGCGGAACTTGTTTCTGCATTGACAAAACAAGCGCAAGAAAAAGAAGACGTTCCAGTTCTTAATACGAAAATCTAAAAGTTAAAGCAGGAGATTAGCGATCCTGCTTAAGCTTTCAAGCTACGTGACGTACTTTCTCTTCGTTGCTGCTAAGTGTCTCTAGGTTGATCGTATTCAGTTGAGTCACCTTTGCATTCTGAGAAATACGTAATTGTCTTTCAACGTAATGTTCAACAGCGCGAACAGCACGATCATTTAACTCCGCAAAGTTCATCTGTAATTCGAATGTGTCTCGAGATAGACGTCGTAATGAAACAACATCACACGTTGTTGTTACTCGGCCGACTTCTGGCAAGCCAAAATCAACATCCAGTTTTACTGATTGCTTTGGGGAAAGAGATGGAGTTTTAGGGAAAATATTTGCGAGTGCTTGATAATCACAGTGTAGAACAATTCCGCTTTTTGAAACTGCATCTAATTGTGTGTTAACACTACCTGATTCTGATTCAACGCTAACCGTACCATTTCTGGTCAGTTGCGTATGATAAATTAAACTTCTGCTCATGCTAATCTCTCTTGTTGCTCTCGCAACATCTACTCGTCACTTGGTTTGTAAACCTTGCACAGTATTAGTTGGTGCGATTTGACGCTTTGTTGTGCAAGTGAACGACCTACAAACTACTTAAGTCACGTTTTCTTAAGCAAAATCGTTACCGTTATTGTGAGATTAGATAAATATCAGGGCTTAGCCACCATGTTTATGTAAGAAAATGATATAGAAATGCTACCGTTTATAGCCCAGCTGGTCATAAATAGTGCGGCGTCCCACAAAATTCGCCTTTCTTTGTAACATTCGTTAACAACTGGCTCTACCGACCCTACTTTTAGGGTAGTGCTGGTGATGGATTCTTGAATGCAACGTAAGTGCTGATCCGCTATACTTCCGCGCCATCAATCCCGTCTTTTATTGAGATATTTCGTTAGTATGAGTGAAGTTAATAATCCTTCTGATGATAAAGCTAAGGTTTCGTCCTCTGGTAAAGTAGGTCTGGTTCAATTAGGTTGCCCGAAAAACCTCGCGGACTCAGAACGATTGCTGACTCAGTTGCAATTAGATGGCTATGACATCGTTCCAAGTTATCAAGATGCGGATGTTGTTGTCGTGAATACCTGCGGTTTTATCGACGCGGCAAAGCAGGAATCACTGGATGCAATTAACGAAGCGCTGTCAGAGAATGGTAAAGTGATTGTTACGGGCTGCATGGGTAAGGGTGCCGATGCGGATCTAATCAAGCAACAAAACCCTGATGTATTGAGTGTGAGTGGTCCAGCTGATTATGAGACTGTGCTTAATACTGTTCATGAATATATTCCGCCAATCGAGGATGCAAAACATTACAGCGATATGGTGCCTTCGCAAGGCGTTAAATTAACGCCACCGCATTTTTCTTATCTGAAAATATCTGAAGGGTGTAATCATCGTTGTGCATTTTGCATCATTCCGCATATGCGAGGTGATCTAGTAAGCCGACCAATCTCTTCTGTTTTAGAAGAAGCACAAAAACTCGTTAATGCGGGTACGCGCGAGCTACTCGTTATTTCACAAGATACGAGTGCTTATGGTGTTGATGTTAAGTACAAGCTTGATTTTAACGCGGGCTCGCCATTAGAAACGCGCATGCAAGATCTTGCTGTTGCGCTGGGTGAGTTGGGCGTTTGGGTGCGATTACATTATGTGTATCCATATCCGCACGTTGATAAGATTATTCCGTTAATGGCCGAAGGCAAGATCCTTCCTTATTTGGATATTCCGTTCCAGCACGCGAGTAAAAAAGTACTCAAAGCAATGAAACGACCTGCTCATTCTGAAAAGGTTTTGGATCGTATTAAAAAATGGCGGGAGCTCTGCCCAGACTTAACTATTCGCAGTACATTTATCGTCGGTTTTCCTGGCGAGACTGAGGAAGATTTTAAAGAGTTACTCGAATTCTTGGATGAAGCACAATTAGATCGCGTTGGTTGTTTTACTTATTCACCTGTTGAAGGTGCGCCAGCGAATGATTTGCCAGATCATGTTCCGAGTAATGTCGCAGAGGACCGTAAACGTCGGTTTATGGAGAAGCAAGCTGCGATTTCTGCACGCCGCTTGCAACGAAAAGTTGGAACACGGCAGTTCGTGATCATTGATGAAATTGCCGACGAAGGCGCAGTTGGTCGTACGATGGGTGACGCGCCTGAGATCGACGGACAAGTCTTTATCGATGGCGCTACCTTCCTAGATGTGGGAATGATCGTTGAAGTCGAAATTGAGGAAGCTGATGAATACGACCTTTGGGCGCATCTCGTTTAATTCGCTTTATCTACTTTCTAATTAGGGTATTAGACTACGCTGGCGTTGCTGTGGTGCACATCGTCAGCGTCCCTTGATCGTCACTAAGTTGTAGTTTTACTGTTATGGCTTGATAGTCTTTTAGCGACACTGCATGCGATCCGCCACAAAAGATCTCAGCTTGTTTGTCATTCAGGCGACATTGCCAGCGCTTGGTATCGTTCAGTTTATTCCCATCGGCAATCATGGTGATTGATTCCCCAGTCGCGACCCAGCTTTCTAATGTTTGATTTATTAGCGCTTGCACGTTTTCGAGCTGTTCTAATGCTTCAGCCGCTTTAAAGCCTTGCTTTCGCTTAAGTGATTTTCCAATGCGGTATTCGTCACGCGATTTAAACTCGGTGACCTTTGAATCTGAGATCGCCATCTTATCAAAATCTGGATGCCCGAGGCTGTCCTCGGTTACCTCGCGTTTCCAATAGAGTTCCATCGCTTGATTGAGCGCGAGAGCAGATAGATGGCAAGCAGAATGCCCTAGGTTTAGCGCGTTTCGATAATTCTCATCTACCTTTAATTCTGCAGCTTTCCCAATCAAATGATCTGCTGTTATGTCTGTAGATATAAGGTGGCCGACAAGATAATTCCAACCTTCATCAAAGCGCTTAGCCGTAATCTCTGAACCGAATTCAAAATGTTCATCGTCTTGTGATTGGGTGACGACAATGCAGTCCTCTAGCGTATAACAGTGATCGTTAATGACAATTTCGCCTTTATCAGCTGGTTGGTCAGGCCATATGTGATCAACAGGGTGAAAAGGGCTTTGCTCGCAAATAATCAATACTTTCCCATCCCAGTCAATAGCGCCGAGTATTTTAGATTTTTCATTTAGTGAATTTTGGAAGAAGGTGACAGTGGTGGGCGCAATAACGGTCATGATGAACCTCGTAAAGAAACGAAGTATGGTTATAGGAAAGGGATGTTACGCCGTCAAGAATACAAGACCTCAGAAACTCAGAAAGAGAGTAGAGCGAATATAATCTCTACTCTCTGACGAGTTTAAAGGGCTATATCGTTGATAATTCCGGTTGTTTTCTCTTACCTGCTCTTTTCTCGCGCATTTCCTCTATCTTGGAAACCAGAGCTGGGATTACAAATAGAATCAGTACTGTTGCGTATGCAAGGCCAAAGGAAATACTGACCGCCATAGGGATTAAGAACTGTGCTTGTAGTGATGTTTCAAATAACAAGGGTAGCAAGCCCGCAATAGTTGTTAGTGATGTCAACATGACTGCTCTTAGGCGTAAGCAGGTGGCATTGATAATTGCTTCTTGTATGGCTTGGCCTTGCTCTCGTAGTTCTCGGTAAAAGGTGACGAGGATAATGGCATCATTAATCACAATCCCTGAAAGGCCAAAGAAACCAAACCACGAAAGCATGGTGAGATTAATTCCAAGCAGCCAGTGACCCAAAATTGCACCTGAAATGCCGAGTGGAATGGCCAAAATCACGGCAAGCGGCCATGAGTACGAACCGAAAACCCACGCCAAAATAATGTAAATAAGCGTTATGCCTATACTTGCGCCTAGCATCATTTCAGCGCCTGTCTGGCGTTGCTCTTCAGCTCTTCCTTTAAGCTCGTAATCTAAGCCGTAGCGCGCTGCTAGCTCTGGGAGGAATTGTTCGCTAACGTCGTCTAGCACGACATTTGCGTTGTTCAGTGACGCGTCAACACCCGCAGTTACACGCAGGCCAAATCGTCCGTCAGTGTGTCGTACAAGCTCTAGTCCCTTGCGAGAGCTTAAACTTACAACGTTGTCTAATCGAACAATGTCGCCAATTGCTGTGACGATGGGGAAGCCGTTTAAAGTGCGTGAGGTATTGCGTTCTTGATCTGGTAATAAAATACGTACTTCTACTTCTTCATTTTGATCGTAGAACACCTGAAGAAGTTGGCCATCAAATCCCGCTCGAAGTTGATTGCCTACGTCAGAAACACTCAAACCAAGAGATTCACCTTGCGTGGTAAGTTCGTATATAAATTGCGATTTGCCGTAAGGGATGTCATCTTGAATATCATTCACGCCAACATAGCCCTTTAATGCATCCTGAAGCTCTTCGCTCGCTGCTTTTAATATATCGCTGCTTTGGCCTGTTAAGAATATATCGATGTCTTTGCCAGGAGGACCACCGCGAGGACTAGTAATGCTAAGTTGCTCAACGCCATCAGGCATTTGTAATGCATCTTTCCACGCGGAAATTAGTTCAGGGTTGCGCACTTCTCGCGAGTCTGGCGTGACCGTTTCAACATGTAGCGAGGCATATTGCTCTCCTTGCTGGTAACTTTGCCCTCCATCAAAGGTCGCTTGGTTAACACGCAATACAGCATGGACAATCAGGTCATCTTCGCGGTTGTATTTCTCTTTCAGTTGATCGTTCGCACGCCACAATGCGTCCTCTAGGTTGCGAGCAAATGAGCGTACTTCCTCAGGCGGCGTGCCTGCGGCAAATTTTGCATTGCCTAGTAGCACGTGGTTTTCAGGTTGAGGGAAGAATTCAAACTGGATACGCCCCGATATGATGAGCGTAATAGATATAAGAAAAACAGAGACTGCGAGCATTAAGGTCGTGCCCCGGTTTTGTATTGCTTTCGTCGCGAGCTGTCTAAACGTTCCGTCTCGGAAGGCATTAAACTTAGAATCAACCGCCACTCGAAAACGACTTTCTTTGGCGTTGTGCCCCATTTTTTTCAAGCTGTGATTCAGGTGCCCCGGCATAATTAAGAAGCACTCAATGAGTGATGCGATGATTACGCAGATAATGACCAAGGGAATGGCGAATAAAATATTACCAATAATGCCGCTAATGATAATCAAAGGCAGAAATGCAGAAATAGTGGTTAGCGACGACGACATAACAGGGACAAACATACGTCTGGCACCGCCTTCGGCAGCTTGCAAGGCACCTTCACCTTTTTGAAAGTGAGTTAGGGCGTCTTCACCAACAACAATGGCGTCGTCGACAATAATCCCAAGGGCCATAATAAGCGCAAACATGCTGACCATATTGATGGTACCACCCATTGCGTACATAACAGCAAGCGTTCCTGCGAATGAAACAGGTATACCAATCGTGACCCAAAACGCGACGCGACCATTTAAAAAGATAAATAAAATTGCGACGACGAGAATCAATCCACCGATGCCGTTCTTCACAAGTAGGTTGATACGGTCTTCGATTAATACATATGCTTCGTTGTATGAATCTAAGTACACCGTTGGAGGCAAGCTTTCACTGGTTTCTTTAAGCCAAGTATTAAAGGTCTCTGCGGCTTGAAGTGTGTCAGAGGAGGGCGTTCGCAATATTCTCATCAATACGGCGGGGCGGTGCTTGTAAAATACCTCGACCTGTTTTTCTTTGTTGCGGCGTTCTACTTCCGCAAATTCGCCAAGCCGCAATCGTTCACCGTTTTTAGCTGTGAGCACGACAAGATCCTTAAAGCTTTCTTGGTCGCGACGTTGTTCAATGCTGCGCAGCTCTCGTGCGACTTCATCCTTTGCCGAGGTGCCAGCAGGAATATCTTGGCTAGCGCTCGTGATTGACCTGCCGAGAGAAGGAATAGATTCTCCGATTCTGTTAATGTCCTGAGTGGATACCGTGATTGCAATTTCTTGCGCGGGAAGTCCAATAAGTTCAACCTTTGAGATACCACGTGCAATTAGCTCACGTTCGAAGTCGTAAGCGAGCGGGCGAAGCTCATCGCGAGAGGCGTCTGCCGATAGTATTAGGGTAGCGACATCTTCATTGATCACCACTTTAGATATTTCGGGTTCTTCCGCATCAGACGGGAGATTCCGGACCAAGGATACCTGTTCCTTTACCTGATCGAGGGCAAGTCCCATGTCTGTGCCTTCATCGTATTCAAGGCTGATCACAGCGCTTGCTTGATACGAGGTCGACTTCATCTCTTTCACGTAATCAAGATCGCGTAATTCCTGTTCTAAGGGCGTAACAATGGACTTAGCAACGTCTTCAGCACTGGCTCCCGGCCAAATGACACGCACTGTAATATAATCGGGCTGAAATGAGGGGAGAAATTGTGTGTTGAGTTTGAGCAGAGATACCGCTCCTGCGATCAGCAGTATCAGCATCAACAAGTTAGCGGCAACACGGTGCTGCGCGAACCGTCCGATTAAATCGTGCTTGTGTTTCCCTGTGTCGAGCGCCATTACTTAACCACCTCCGCGCCTTGAATAGAAACTTTCAAGCCATTGATGGCTTTGGGTAGCTGGGTGGTAATGATTCTGTCGCCATCCTCCAGTTGGTTGCTGCGTACTAAAATTCGGTCTCTTTGTGTATCGCTATACAAGTTACCAATGATGTCCACGTTCAGTGATTCAAGTCGGTCATTGACCACTTTAAATACGAGGTTAGTGCTATAAATTGATGAGATAGGGAGGGCTATGACGTCTTGTTGCTCTGGTAACTTCATGACTAGCTTAACGCTCTGATTAAGCGGGATCTGGGATGAATCCTCGGCTGAGAACCACGCATCATGGCCGCCATGGCTTAGATTGGCTGAGTCTGACAAACGATCCAATACGAAGTTTTTGTTTTTGACAACGGCATGCACTTTTTCTCCAATTGCTATTGCCGTGCTAACTGAAGCTAAAACGCTGTTCGGGATTTGAGCTTTGTATTCGACCTTTGCTGTATCAAATATAGTGGCAATGGTTGCACCTGCTTGTACACGCTCGCCTGGTGATACATTTACCGAGGTGATGCTACCGTCAAAGGGAGCTGTGATCTTTGTTTTGCCTAAGTCGCGTTGTGCCAACTCAAGTCTAGCTTCTGCTCTTTTAAGTTGAGCTTGAAGTTGCGCTAAACGTGGCTCGTGGTCTTGAATGCTCTGTTCGCGATTGGTGACTGCTAATTCAGATTGCGCGACGTTCGATTCGGCGAGTTGTTTGCGCTCAATTGCGACTAATTGCGATGCGTTTAGCTTCTGCTGTCGAACCAATGCATCCTTCGCGATCTCATACATTCTTTGTTCGCTTTGAAGCGCGCGTTGATCGGCTTTGTGTCTGTTATGTTCTGATTTGATACGCGCCTTCAATTCTTGAACATCTGCAAGGGCTTGAGTACTCGCAATACGTGCGTCGGTATCGTCAAGCTGAACAATTACGTCGCCTTGTTTTACCTTTTCGCCGATTAAGGCGGGTAAGGCAATGACATCTGATGAGAGTGTTGTACTAAGGTTAGCGTGGTGCGGTGACTCCGAGCGTGCGTAAAGTTCAAACTCCGGCTGCGCAGTCATCTTCTCAACACTTGCCACACTCACTTGCCATACCTTCTCAAGACTTGGACGTGTTGGTGCTTCGGGCTTAGTCGCTAAGAGGAGCGCTATAACACCTACTGCTACGAGAAATATGAGAACGGGGCGAGTCCATTTGCCAAGAAATGATTTAGGCATTGATTAGTCCTATTAGATAAGAAAGGCATTAAGTATTGAATGAGTATACGGTAGAAATGCATGGATACGTGAGTCTACGAAGTCTGTGAATGTCTGGATTTTATGGCAGATCTTGTTAAGAGTGTAATCGTGAATCCATCACTTTAATATCAGTAGTAATTTTTAAACGCAGCTATACGCTTAATTGAAATCACCCCACAACCATTGCAACACAGACAAAATAGTTACCGGCGCGGTCTCTGTTCGCAATACGCGAGGACCAAGCGTGCAGGCAATAAAGTTATTCTGTGTCGCGTGGTTTATTTCATCGCTCGTAAGTCCACCCTCGGGGCCAATCAATATGATGACGCGCTCAGGTGATGGACTTACTGTTGCCAAGTCTTGAGTGTCACGATGATGCAATACTAGCTTTATCACTTTGTTTGTTGCATTCGCGTTTACGAAGTGATCTAAGATCTCTACTTGTGCGATCGACGGCACCGTTGCACGACCACATTGCTCGCACGCACTAATAGCTATTTGTTGCCAACGCTTAATGCGCTTGTCTTCTTGTTGGTTATCAAGGCGGACCTCGCAGCGTTCGCTTGTTAATGGCGTGATTTGATTGACGCCCAACTCACATGCTTTCTGAATAGCGTAATCCATTCGATCGCCACGAGACATGACAATAGCTAAATGTGTATGAAGGTTTGATTCTGACTCGCAGAAGATTCTATCTTTGGTTTGTACCGTGACATTACGTCGATCAATTGTTGCGATCGTCGCAGGGTAGTAATAGCCGTCTCCATTGAATAGTTGCAGCGCAAAGCCTTTCTTCATACGCAATACTTTTATGATGTGCTGAGCAGCTTGATCATCAAGTGTGATCGACGCGTTATCATCTAGATTGGTAGAGACATAAATATTGGGGATTCGCATAGCGGGCCTTTTCGTGCGCTTCAATCTGGCGACCAGACATTAGAAAGATGCGTAGTGTAATTCATGCTGCACACCACTGCCTACTTTCTAGCGAAATTCATGACACCAAATTACGTGTTTAATATGATGGTGAATCGATAAACGCTGATTTGAATAGATCGATAAAGCATCTGTGTTTCACCGGCATGTATTGATAGTTTTTGTAGATCAGATACACAGGGATTTTGCTTGCGACATCAGGAGGCGTGATATCTATGAGAGAGCCTTTTTCGATGAACGGCTTTAGCATATGTTGAAAGCAAAAACTGGCTGCGAAGCCAGATGAGGCAAGGTTCAAAAATGTCGCTATATCAACACCGGTATGTACTAAATTTGTTGGATGAGGAATAGGGCTGTCCTCGTGTGTTAGAAGCTTTTTGATTGGAATGTTGTTCGGAATGAGCAGAGGGTAATTGGTCAAGTCAGAGATATGTTTGGGCTTTCCGTATTGCTCGACTAAAGCTTGACTGGCGGCGAAGGCTGGTTCTATATCAAAAAGCTTGATGCCAATCATGCCTGAGTCTTCGAGCGTCCCTAGACGAAAAGCAAAGTCGTAGTCGTCCTCAGTCAGGTTCTTTTTTTCAATAGAGGCATTTGAGTCAAAGCTCACTTTGGGATAGCGAGCAGTGAATTCACTTAGAACAGGAATAATAGGGGAAGAGGACAAGGCATTCGGGAATGTAATACGGATCTTGCCGACAGCCTCACCAGAAAATTCGCGCAGTTCGGTTTCAGCCTCATCCATCTTTTGCACAATCTCTTTGCATCTTTCCGAGTAAAGCTTTCCCGCTTCAGTGAGGTTTAAACATCGAGTTGTGCGGTCAAATAACTGGATACCGAGTTGTTCTTCTAACTGGGCAATGAGTTTGCTGATGGCTGAAGGAGATCGATGCAGTTGTTTAGCGGCTTTAGTAAAGCTGCCGTGCGTGACGACCGCATCGAATGCTTCGTAATTGTTCATTCCTCGTCCCTTTGTATATTGCAGAATTTTATTCACAAGTGTTGTGTCAAAAATTCGCTGTATTCATCAATGAATCATTCTCATACTAAATTCCTGATAGGAATTTAGTGATAACAAAAAATTGATAATGTGCTAGGTCACACAAAGGTCGAGTAGACATGGAATTAAACTCTCAACACATAAAAAGTGATAACAAAGAAACCTCGAATGCTGAGAGAAAAGAACATGCACTGAGACATTGGATTGCAAACAAAGAAACTGTTTGCCCTTATGCTCCGGGTGAAGCAAGTTACTATCAGCTCCCCAGTTCGTTGACCTTTGATAGGCAAGGCGCTGCATACCTCGCTGGAATTTTACGCGAGTTTTATTCTAAAACAGTTGAGGGAAAACCAATTGAACGTTTGATCTTAATACCTGCTCATGATTGGTCTAATCACGATGATGCAAGAGATTATGCAACTAAGGCATTTTGGTGCTTATCGATGGCTTATCACTTGCAAGCGAACGGAGGCAAAAGACAAGCAGCATCGATGTTCTTAAAACTCAAAAACTATATTTCATCGAATCAAGAGGAGGGTATTGCTAACCCTGTGATTGGTAAACTTCAAAACGACCGAACAAAAGCGCCGCATTCAAAATCGTTGTTTTGTACAGCATTTAACCCACTGTGCTACAGCAAGTCTTTTTATCGATATGCTCCACATAGCACCCTAGTCTTAGTCAACGCTCGTGCTCTCTATTTAAAAAGATCGCAGTTTCACAAAGCGATGCAAAAGATTTCTACCAAGGTGATCTATGGAAACCTTTTAGAAGCAATGCGTGGCGAATTGTGTGTCGACTATAAGGACGTTGAACGCGAGGCTGGTTTATGGGAACAGTTACTGTTCCAGCTTTACGCATTGAACCAAGCAGGCTGGGAGAAATTACCTCCTCCGCAATTACCGGAAACTTTAGAGAGTTTTGATAGCCTGCAAGTTGATGCAAAATTTACACGTAATATAAAGCTGTTGCCTGTGATGAGTTATCTAATGAGGATGACGCATTGCGCTCCCCGAGAAATATTAAGATCGGCGTTTCGCCCCAATGGCCTCTACGCGACGCCACTTTACTTTGTTTAGCTGCGCATAAAAAAAGAGCGCTGGTGCGCTCTTTTTGAATAGAAAGTTTTATCGCTGATTAAACCTTAAAACTTGATTTTTTCCTTATCGCTCAAGCCTAGGTTATCCCAGATCTTCAGAGAAGGTTCAGCTTGGTTCATGCTGTAGAAATGAATGCCTGGTGCACCTGCATCGATGAGTTGTTCGCACATACGTGTGACAACCTCTTCGCCAAATTTAAGGATACTGGCTTTATCATCACCATACGCTTCAAGTTGCTTGCGGATCCAACGAGGAATCTCTGCGCCACACATATCACTAAAACGAACCAAGTTCGTGTAGTTCGTGATAGGCATAATGCCAGGGACGACTGGAATATTGACGCCCATCGCTTCAACACGATCGATAAAGTAGAAGTACGAATCGACGTTATAAAAGTATTGTGTAATCGCACTATTCGCACCGGCATCAACCTTACGCTTAAAGTTGATTAAGTCTTCTTCTGCACTTGGAGCTTGAGGATGGAACTCAGGGTAAGCAGCAACTTCGATGTTAAAGTGATTTCCACTGTGTTCACGAATAAATTCAACAAGTTCGTTTGCGTATTTCAATTCGCCTGCAGAACCGCCCATACCTGATGGCAGATCGCCACGAAGGGCAACAATTCGATTAACGCCACGCTCTTTGTATAAATCAAGCAAGCTCGCAATTTCTTGTGTGCTCGAACCTACACAAGAGAGGTGAGGCGCAGTTGAAATGCCTTGATCTTGGAAGTTAAGCACCGCATCGATGGTACGCTCTTGTGTTGAACCGCCTGCACCGTATGTCACTGAAAAGAAATCAGGTTTACGGCGCGCTAGTTCGTCACGAACGACCTGCAGCTTTGCTTTACCTTCTTCCGTTTTTGGCGGAAAGAATTCAAAGCTAAATCGGCGCTTAAATTGTTTTTGGGTTTCCATAATGTTTCTCAAATGGAGTTAAATGGGGGCAGAGTAAAAATACCCAGACCCCAATTTTCTATTTTAATCTAACGTAAAACGTCAGACTTAATACTTGTAAGACTCCGGCTTGTATGGGCCGTCAACAGGAACGTTGATGTAATCCGCTTGCTCTTGGGTCAATTGCGTCAATACACCGCCGAAACCTTCAACCATGTCTTTTGCAACTTCTTCATCAAGCTTCTTAGGAAGTACTTTAACGTAAACGTTTTGTGCTTTCTCAGCTTCTGGAAGGTCTGCAAACTTAGCTTCCCAAAGATAGATTTGTGCCAAGACTTGGTTCGCGAAAGAACCATCCATGATACGGCTAGGGTGACCCGTTGCGTTGCCTAGGTTAACCAGACGGCCTTCTGCTAACAAGATCAAATGATCATTCTCAGCTTTATTGCGGTATACCTTATGAACTTGTGGTTTTACTTCATCCCATTCCCAGTTCTCACGCATGTAAGCTGTATCGATTTCATTGTCGAAGTGACCGATGTTACATACAACCGCACCAGACTTAAGTGCTTGAAGCATGTTTGCATCACATACGTTCGTGTTACCTGTGGTCGTAACGATGAGGTCAGTCTTTGCAAGTAATTCTTTATTGATGCCGTCTAGTGTTCCAGTGTTCACACCATCGATGAACGGAGAAACAACTTCGAAACCATCCATGCATGCTTGCATTGCACAGATAGGATCAACTTCAGTCACTTTTACAATCATGCCTTCTTGGCTTAGTGATTGTGCTGAGCCTTTACCTACGTCGCCGTACCCAATAACAAGTGCTTTCTTACCAGAAAGAAGGTGGTCAGTACCGCGCTTTATCGCATCATTCAACGAGTGACGGCAACCATACTTGTTGTCGTTCTTAGACTTTGTTACAGCATCATTTACGTTGATAGCAGGTACTTTAAGTGTACCTTCTTCCAGCATTTCTAGAAGACGGTGAACGCCTGTAGTGGTTTCTTCAGAAATACCGTGAATGTCATTCAATAGGTCAGGGTATTTTGAGTGAGCCATTTCAGTTAGATCACCACCATCGTCAAGGATCATGTTTGCGTCCCAAGCTTGGTTGCCATCTATTTCTGAAAGAAGTGTTTGCTCAATACACCACAAGAACTCTTCTTCTGTTTCGCCTTTCCATGCGAATACTGGAATGCCCGCAGCAGCGATTGCAGCTGCAGCATGATCTTGTGTTGAGAAGATATTACAAGAAGACCAACGTACTTCAGCGCCCAGATCAACCAGTGTTTCAATTAACACAGCTGTTTGGATTGTCATATGAATACAACCCATGATCTTTGCGCCTGCAAGAGGCTGCTCAGCTTTGTACTTACGACGAAGTGCCATCAATGCTGGCATTTCACCTTCAGCGATTTCAATCTCTTTACGGCCCCAATCAGCAAGACCAATGTCTGCTACTTTGTAGTCTGTGAAACCATTTTCAACAGCTTGTAAATTCGTGCTCATTATTTCTGTCCTTCGCGATTACGCGCGATTGTAATGTCTATAAACAAATAGTGTTTTAAACGCCTGCAGCAGCTTTAAGTGCGTCAATGCGATCTGTTTTTTCCCAAGTAAAGGCTGTGAATGTCTTCGATTTTTTCTCACCACCTTCTTCATACTCGTAAGTCACTTCTTCTGGTTCACGACCAAAGTGACCGTATGCAGCAGTGATTTGATACATAGGGTTCAGCAAGTCTAGTTGAGTCTGAATAGCGTA
The DNA here is from genome assembly GCF_001635725.1 of Oleiphilus sp. HI0066. Lineage (NCBI taxonomy): Bacteria > Pseudomonadati > Pseudomonadota > Gammaproteobacteria > Oceanospirillales > Oleiphilaceae > Oleiphilus > Oleiphilus sp. HI0066. The sequence goes on along the minus strand of NZ_LWFH01000446.1, from coordinate 135,775 downwards.
AGGGCGTAAATCGAATACTTCGCGGATAACTTTCGCAAGCTCGATATCGGAAATCTTACCTGTACCAAATGTGTTCACAGAAATGGATGTTGGATCTGCAACACCAATCGCGTAAGAAACTTGGATTTCACAACGATCTGCCAAACCTGCAGCAACAATATTCTTCGCTACATAACGGCCATAGTAAGCAGCAGAACGGTCAACTTTTGATGGATCTTTACCCGAGAATGCACCGCCACCATGGCGCGCCATACCACCGTAGGTATCAACAATGATCTTACGACCTGTCAAACCACAGTCACCAACTGGGCCACCAATTACAAAGTTGCCGGTTGGGTTGATGTGATAAAGGGTGCCCTCGTGCAACCATTCAGCTGGTAGTACTGGCTTGATAATGTTTTCCAATACAGCTGAACGTAAATCTTCCAAAGAAATACTAGGATCGTGTTGCGTTGAAAGAACAACGGCATCGATTTTTGGGCTGTCGCCTTCGTAGTTAATCGTGACCTGAGATTTCGCATCAGGACGCAACCAAGGAAGCGTTCCGTTACGACGCATCTCTGATTGACGCTGAACCAATAGGTGAGAGTAGTAAACTGGAGCAGGCATCAATGAAGGTGTTTCGTTCGTCGCATAACCAAACATCAAACCTTGGTCGCCCGCACCTTGATCTTCTGGTTTAGCGCGATCAACACCCATGTTGATATCAACAGATTGCTTACCAATACCGTTCAATACTGCACAGGTTTCACCATCGAAGCCAACGTCTGAACTGTTATAACCAATACCTGTAATGACATCACGAACGATATCTTCTAGATCAACATAGCAAGAAGTAGTTAGCTCACCTGCAACAACCGCCATCCCTGTTTTAACAAGAGTTTCGACAGCAACACGTGCATGCGGGTCGCGTGCGATGATGGCATCTAGCACTGCATCTGAAATTTGGTCAGCCACTTTATCTGGATGTCCTTCTGACACGGACTCAGAGGTAAAGATACTGTATTCACTCATTTTATTTTCCTTGGTTAAGGCCCAGTGAAAGTTAGTGTTTAATGTAGCGATAAATTTGTATTTGAAAGCCGTTACGTAGGCCGATAAATACAGATTCATCTTCAATGAACCCTACGGATTGGGTCCATTTCTTAAGTTCTGCTTGGTCAAAGCCAAGCCACAAATCGCCGCAATTTTCTTTTGCCCATGTTTGGTCGTGCTTGGTTAAATCGCAAAGCACTAATACGCCTTTATCATCAAGCAATTCTGCGCATTCGGCGATAAGACGAGCAGGAGTCGGAACATGGTGCAAAACCATGTTCATAACGATGCCTTGGTAACGTTGGTTTTGTTTTAAGAGTTGCTTGGTATCACCCTCAATCAACGAGACATTGCTTAGTTTTTTGTCAGCACAAAACGCACGCGCATATTCAAGCATTTGCGGTGAGGTATCGACAGCATCAACCTCATCGTAATAATCACCAAGCAAGGCGAGGAATTGACCTTCTCCGGGACCTACTTCTAATACTCGAGCGTCGTGAGTTGTGAGCCCAGCTTTCATCAATTTAAAGCTAGTTGGGGCATATTGCTGGTGGTCACAGATCAGCTCTTGCTGTTCTGCAAAACGATCAGCATTGCGATCAAAAAAGGCCGAAGATTGCTCAGCACGCTTTGACCGAATCTCTTGCATTTTTTCTTCGATATCAGGCTGCAACGCGAGCGCATCAAACATGCTGAATAGCTGCGTACAGGCGGCTGCTTCCGCGCCGTGTTCAGCGAAAATAGGGCGACGATAAAAAATAGAGTTGCCTTCACGCTGTGCTTCGACGAGTCCAGCTTTGCTAAGCACCTTTAGGTGGTGGCTCATACCAGATTGTTTGGTATCGAATATTTGCGTTAGTTCCAGAACACCAAACGCATCTGCTTTCAAACACTGAAGAATTTGAACGCGCAATGGATCGCCACATGCTTTCAGCTTTTGCGAGAGCTGATCAATCGCATTCGAAGCAAGGTAAAGATCGTTTGGGGTTTGGCTAATTTGATTCATGGATACAACTATATCAATAAACTTTGATATAGCAAGCCTATATCAATATATTTTGATATAGGCCTCTTTCGGGGCTTTTACTAAGTTTTTTCTGATCGAGTAGGGTGCTAACCAACAACGACGATAGTGATACGATCTTCTTGGATGCTGAATGTCTGATTAATGATTTGTTTTAGCACTTCGATAGCGGTTTCTTTCGAGCCATTCTGATTCTGCCAATTACCAAATGTGGCTTTCTTCAAAATTATTGATACCGCGACCTTATTGCTAGCACGTACTTCATTCTCAAATTCAGGCGAGAAAAAGTTAACTTCGATATGAGTGATCACCCTATGTTTCGAAAGAGGTGAAACAGTTGCGTTCAATAATTCGATGATCTTCTGGTTGTAGTCATTTTCGATCGTCTTAACGAGCGATCGTTTCTTTTGTATTAGATCGCTCGATAAGGCCTTTTCAATAATTTCCATGCGCTTAAGGCTGGTATCTGGATCTTCTTTATTTACGTTGAGATCAACTTCAATCTTTTTATGTTCAGTAACATTGCCAGATTCATCTGCATGAACGCTCCCTACCAGAGCTGCAGAAAGTAGTATGGCCAATGAAACCCAAGAAATTGAGAAATGGAAATTCATGGTAATACCCTCGGTAGTGTCATGCGATGTTTTCTCTATAGTCGTGATTTTATAGCTACGCATTAATCCCAATGCAACAACAGAAGCGTAATAAGGTGAATTGTGCAAAGTGAAATAGAAGGAGCATAGGGCATTGGGAATTTCTCTATCAAGTCCCGTTAATGTTGTTTAGGTGAAAGAACAGGCACGGGATCTAGATGTGTCGATTGCCTTTGTAGTCGATGGTCTACAGTTAGCTCGGTTAAATCTTCGGAGCACAGGCATGAGTTATCAACCACACTTTCATATTGTGTATGGCCATACTGGATATTCGGGTGAGTACAGCAATCTCAGAATGTTAGAGCAAATAAAAGACTTGGAGTTTGTCTCGCTGAGTAATTTAGCTAGCAGGTATCAGGATGGTTCTGTAGATGTTGCCGAAGAGCAGAAATACTTAAAAGCTGCTGATTTGATTATTTTTCAGTTTCCTTTTTATTGGTATAGCGTACCGCACAATTTGAAGCGATATATGGATGAAGTCTTTGAGCATGGTTTTGCTTATGGCTCTTCGGGTAATGCACTTCATGGCAAACGATTCTTGTGTGCTATCACAACCGGCGGGCCTGAAGACGCTTACCATCATGAAGGCTATAACAAGTTTGAAATGGCTGAGCTGCTTCGGCCATTAGAGCAGACAGCGAACCTTTGTGGAATGCATTATATGCCGCCCTTTATTCTTCACAGTGCACCTAATTTAGTAGCTGGCCGCATGGAAGAGCATGAACGCCGTGTTGCGGAACATGCTAAGGCGTATCGAGATTTAATTGAAAGGTGTCGTTGGAATGCAGATTTGCAAAAGGATGTGCATTAGTTCGTGTTTGTTTTTTGATGGTAAGCACTAGGCAGACTTGGGTACCTCTCCCTCGTCATTCCAAACAGCGCAGACTGATTTGGAATCTCTCAATTAATGCATGTAATTAGACAAAAGCGGCTGTTGAGTTACTCTGTATCTGGCGTCTGCTTACAATAAGTTGTCAGACATTGCTGCCTCAACAAATCTCAAGTACTTGTGGGAATAGCTGATCTATGTTGCTGCTCAGGCAATAGCCGAAGATGTTGACTCAATATAATCCATTGGATTATGCTTTGACCCATGCAAACTATTGTTGAATTACCAGAGTTTCAGAAACGCGCTTCAGATCTGTTAAAAGGTGAAGAGAAGACGAGCATTATTAATTACCTAGCTGCGCACCCTCAAGCGGGGAATATTATGCAAGGTACTGGCGGTATCAGGAAATTACGGTGGTCTGCAAAAGGAAAAGGCAAAAGCGGAGGCGTGCGTGTCATCTACTATTATCACAACGGCTCGATTCCGCTCTTCTTGCTTACTGTATTTGAAAAGGGTGAAAAGGCCAATCTAAGCAAAACTGAACGAAATGATTTGGCCAAGCTTACTACTTTACTTGTTAATAGTTATGGTGAATCAGATGTCTAATACGTTCGCAAGCATTAAACAGGGGCTCCAAGAGGCCATTGATTACTCTGAGGGCAAACTCAAAAAAGCGGTTGTGCATGAGTTTAGCCCTCTTGATGTCAAAGAGATTCGCGCGAAAGTCGGCATGTCGCAAAATGAATTTGCATCGGCTTTCGGCATTAGTGTGAGTACATTACGTCATTGGGAGCGAGGAGATCGAAAACCTCAAGGCCCGGCACTGGTCCTACTAAATGTCGTTGCTAAAGAGCCTGAAACAGTTCTTAAGGCTTTGGCATCATAATTGTTCGCTGATGCGCTTAAGGATCACGGGCGTTGTAATTACGCTATTTTGTTTACTTTAGTTGAAAGAAAAAATGGAATTAAACCTCTTTCAAGTCGATGCTTTTGCGACTGAGCTTTTTGAAGGTAATCCTGCCGCGGTATGCCCTTTACAGTCATGGTTACCGGATGACCTGCTTCAAAAAATTGCCCAAGAAAACAATCTTTCTGAAACGGCGTTCTTTGTAGAAACACAAAATTTCTTTCGTTTACGTTGGTTCACGCCTGAACATGAAGTCGATCTTTGTGGGCACGCTACTTTGGCTGCATCGCACGTTTTATTTAAGCATCTTGGCTATTCTGGCAAGGCCATTCGATTTCAGACAAGATGCGGCATTCTGGTTGTCGAAAGAACTGACTCTGGTTATGGCATGAACTTTCCTGCTGCAGTTCTAACGGAAACAACAAACCATGACATCCTTTCAGAGGCGCTAGGGATTGAGCCGAAAGCAGCATGGTCAGCTTCTGATTATATTGCCGTTTTAGATAATGAAGCCGAGGTCTTGGCTGTTAGCCCCGACTTTTTAAAACTCTCTGAACTTGACTTACGTGGGGTTATTGTCACTGCTCCTGGTGATGAGTTCGACTTCGTTAGTCGCTGCTTTTTTCCAAAATTGGGGGTAAACGAAGATCCAGTTACTGGGTCAGCACATTGTGAATTAGCGCCTTATTGGGGCAATAGATTGGGTAAAAGTCACCTTACCGCAAAGCAACTTTCCAAAAGAACAGGTATCGTTGAGTGTGAGGTGGATGGCAATAGAGTTGTACTTACTGGCAACGTGGTTGACTACCTGAAAGGTGTAATCAAAATCGACGTGTAGTCAATTTTTCACCCCAAGAGTTTTTAACGAGCACAACAATTGGCAGCTTGCTCGAAGGACTATGTACAAACTTCTCGTATGTCCGCATACTCAATGAACCGTAAATAATGTGGGATTGCAGACTTAACGCTATGACTTCCGCTTCTGTCTAACTCCACACATTAAGTTATTCAAGAAAGACTCTCGCCTTCGCAAGCACAACCAAGTTAGAGAGTGCTGCGACCAATGCTTATCGCTCATGTTGGTTTAAGTCAATTTTCCCCAATCAGCGAAATAATTTTCATCCACATCCCGAAAAGTAAGGTATAACTTACCATTCTGTTTAACATGATCTATTGCGGGACAAAATAAAATGAAATATTCGAAGCTGGGAAGTTCCAACCTAAACGTTTCAAGAGTATGTTTGGGTTCAATGACTTGGGGCGTCCAAAATTCTCAGTTAGACGCCAGTAAGCAAATTGAATATGCCATATCGCGCGGTATTAATTTTATAGATACGGCTGAAATGTATGCTGTTCCGCCGTCGCCTGAAACCTATGGCAAGACTGAAAAAATTATCGGTAACTGGATATCAGCGAATAGTCAGAAACGTAAAGACCTAGTGATTGCAACGAAGATCGCAGGAAACGGCTTACCTTGGATTCGCAACGGTGCAGATATTACTGGCGAAGCAATTATTGCGTCGGTTGATGCCTCGCTAAAACGCCTTCAAACAGATTACATCGACCTATATCAATTGCATTGGCCCAACCGTACTTCGCCACATTTTGCAAAGCACTGGCCGGGCAAAATTACTTTTACAGATGTGGATACGGAGCACCACTCAAATGAAATGCTCCAAATTCTGCAAGCGCTTAACGACTGCGTTCAGGCAGGAAAAATCCGTTTTTGTGGATTGTCGGACGACACGCCATGGGGCATTAATGAATACCTGTGCTTAGCTGAAAAACATTCCCTTCCGAAGATGACATCAATACAGAATGAGTTCAGCTTATTGCACACGAAAGATTGGCCTTACTTAATCGAAAACTGCGTGCATCAGGATGTCGCGTATCTTCCGTGGTCGCCCTTAGGTGGCGGTGTGTTAAGCGGTAAGTATATTGATGGTAAGCGTCCAGAGGGCAGCCGTTGGAGTATGTCGCAGAGAAATGGATTGTTCAGAGACAGTGAGCAGGTTCAGCAATCAGTGAAGCGTTACATAGAGATCGCTAACCAACACAACATGACACCTTCCCAGCTTGCGTTGGCTTGGTGTGATCAGGTTGATGGTGTTACCTCTACCATTATCGGAGCTACGACTCATGAGCAACTTGAAGAAGATATCGATGCTTTTAATATGACCTTGAGTGACGACACGCTTAAGGAAATTGCGTCGGTAATAAAAGACTACCCGATGCCGTTTTAGTCGATGACTTCGTTCAGCTTGCTCGACACGATAACGGGCAAGCTGCCTTGCGAAGAAACTAATTTATTCGAGGACTAACGAAAGGAAGTGATCGTGACGACTGAAGCATTACAGCAAGCGAATTTACGTCAGTTGTTTATAGATTGGCAGCGCGAAGTAAAAAAGGATCTGCTTAAGCGCGGAAGCTTTTGGACGCCCACTTTCGTTAGTCAGCCAATGATGGCGCGCACCGTAGTGCTCAGAGATTTATTGCGTGACAGTGATAATGCAGTAGATACACCTTTGTTTATCGTTCATACGGATGTGCGCTCTCAGAAATGGACGGAACTGGCCCGAGAGTCGTCTTGTGCTTTGCACTTTTTCTGTTCGAAACGGAAGTGGCAAATGCGAGTGCAGGGCGAGGCTGTTCTGAATTCGGCCGACGATGTTGCGCAATTACAATGGGATGGGCTTTCTGAAAGGTCGCGTCGTATTTATGCGCTAAAGCACACTCCAGGGTCTTCAGTGGATGACCCGAAGGCCGCTTATACGTTTGAATCTGAAGCGTCGGGATTTGCACATTTTGGTGTGATTAGTATTCGGGCTACAAAACTCGAATCGTTGCAGTTAGATCGCCCAGATAGAACAGATTATCATGTCCGAGCATCTTGGGATCTTGAATCGCATTCACTTGCTTACTTGGCGCCATAGTTTTTGGCACTCAATACTAATGGCAATCTTAAATTGGATAATGACGTTCATCTCATTGACTTTGATTTTATTCGTTAACCCTGTCTATATTATTGGAGAAAAGACTCGACTAGCCTTTATCCGATTCTAATAACAGTATACGTCATGCCCAATTTCGCGCATAGCTTTGGTAGTCGTGACCATGTACTAGGTTCGATTACTATATGTTTTATTGTTTTAAATTCAAATGCGCGAATGTCGCGAGACTCCCCCTGATATGTTCAGATTAGTAATAGTATCAGGAGTAAGTCTTACTTAAATTCGGCTATTTTGTATACACGCACTAACTATTACAACAAGAATATGATTTACGAAATATTACGGCATGCAGTACTGGTGAGGTATAACTAGTTAAGTCATAGCGGAGTGAGTATTAATTTTTTCGTAATTACTAACAGTAAGAAACCTAAATACTATCAAAGTATATGTGTACGGCTATACTCATACTGAAACATAGAGTGAGTTGCAGCATCCGTAAATAACATTTAGCTGGATCTTAACAGGTATGCGAGCGTAGTCATGGATCAGGTAATCGATGCAATAAACCATATTTTATGGGGTTACATTCTCATTTATGGTCTACTAACTGTTGGAATATTCTACAGTTTCAAACTTGGTTTTCCCCAAATCGTGCACTTCCCTGAAATGTTACGGGCCCTCAGCAGCAAAGGCTCGGAGGACTCAACCGGGATTTCGCCGCGGCAGGCACTCAGTGTTAGTTTGGCCTCGCGCGTCGGGACAGGAAACATCGCGGGCGTTGCGGTCGCACTCTATCTTGGCGGACCCGGCGCAATATTTTGGATGTGGATGGTGGCACTCGTTGGTATGTCATCCGCCTATGCCGAATCAACATTAGCGCAACTCTATAAAAGCAAAGGACCGATGGGTAACTTCCGAGGTGGACCTGCATATTATATTGAGCGTGGTCTCGGCAAACGTTGGCTAGGCATTATATTCTCCTTGTGCTTAATACTCTCTTTTGGACTCGTATTTAATGCGGTTCAATCTAATGCTATCGCCGGTGCAATGGATCAGGCATTTGGAGTTCCTAAACTAACGACAGGCGTTGTCATTGGCGTGCTCACCGCCATTGTTATTTTCGGAGGAATCAAAAAAATCGCTAAAGTAGCAGAGATTATTGTGCCGTTTATGGCAGCGACTTATCTTTTGCTCACCGTCGTAATCATGATCATTAATTATGCGACGGTACCAGATGTTATCTTGAGCATTGTTAAAAACGCCTTCGGGATTCAAGAAGCAGTTGGCGGCGTAACGGGCGGCGTGATGGTTGCTCTCCTAAATGGGATCAAACGCGGACTATTTTCAAATGAGGCCGGTATGGGATCGGCGCCCAACATCGCTGCAAGCGCGACTCCTGTGCCACATCATCCATCTAGCCAAGGTTTTGTCCAAGCATTTGGCGTATTTATTGATACCATTTGCGTCTGCACCGCGACAGCCGTCGTTATTTTGTTGTCTGGTATTTATCAGCCAGGTGTTGGGCCCAGTGGCGTTGAATTAACTCAGTTAGCCCTCGCACAGCATATAGGCGAAACCGGTTTCATTTTTATTGCTGTCGCCATTTTCTTCTTTGCTTTCACATCAATAATTGGCAATTACTCGTACGCTGAAAATGCAATGATTTTTCTTGGGGTGCAATCGACAAAAGGTTTGATCGGTATACGGATTGGTTTAATTGCAATGGTTATTTGGGGTTCGATACAAAGCGTTGAGACCGTATTCAACACTGCCGATGCATCGATGGGTTTAATGGCCATTATTAACCTGGTATCGATTTCTTTGCTTTCTGGGATTGTTTTAAAGCTCACGAAAGACTACATAAAGCAGAGAAAGGCTGGACTAGATCCAACCTTTCACGCGCCTGACCATCCCGAGTTATGTCAAAATGTTGATCAAGAAATCTGGACGGACCCTAAACGAGTTAGCGTAAAGCCAAATTAACGCAGGCTAAAGCAAGATCGTTTACAGCTAGGCTTGCAGAGCATAAGGCTATCGCCACAACTAGTCAGTGGGCTGTTTAACTTTACGTAAGTATGGCTTGACCGTTTCCCATCCGTCCGGATATTTTTTTTCAGCCTCGTCATTAGAAACAGCTGGAACAATTATGACATCCTCACCATCCTTCCAATTTACTGGTGTGGCGACTTTGTGTTTAGCCGTCAACTGCATCGAGTCTAGCACTCGCAGAATCTCATCAAAGTTACGTCCCGTTGTCATTGGATAAGTCAGCATAAGCTTGATATTTTTATCCGGTCCAACGACAAAAACAGACCTAACTGTTGCATTGGTCATTGCCGTTCTGCCTTCTGCTGACCCCTCTTCATCCGCCGCAAACATGTTATAAAGTTTTGCGATACTCAGATCCGTGTCAGCAATAACAGGATAGTTGACTGTCGTACTCCCTACTTCTTCAACATCTTTAATCCATACATGATGGTCATCGAGAGGATCAATACTCAACCCTATAATCTTGGTGTTACGTTTTTCAAATTCTGGCTGAATTCGCGCCATGTAGCCAAGTTCTGTTGTACATACAGGCGTAAAATCTTTTGGATGTGAGAATAGAACTGCCCATCCATCTCCAATCCACTCGTGAAAGTCGATCTCCCCCTGCGTCGTGTTTGCTGTAAAATTTGGTGCTTGATCATTAATTCGAAGAGACATATTTACCCCGCTATACCTGGTATTTTGGTTTGGCTTGTTAAGCTATTGTTTCATTAGGCTTCTAATAAGATTGAGACTTATTATAGGTAGCGCACCATTAAAGCACATTTTGTGAGCCGAACAGGTCTCTCTTACTTCCCTTCAGACAGAATATGATTTTAAATTTACAAGCGCAATACGACTCAACGCCTTATTTGTGTGAACTACTACAACAAAAATTGATCAGGAATACTCCAGTTATTTCGGTAACTTTTTCAGCAACCGGCGGCATGGTTGTCTACAAAGTCTATTAACAAAATTCTTGAAAGGTCTTATAAATGCGCGGTTCTAACTCGTTTTCTTGTCTACAGCTTCTGGCAGTCTTTTTTAGTCTCACTGCCTACTCACTGATCGATGTTAAAATTGAAAACTCATCAATTTGTTCAAATAATAAAAGCAAACAGGTAAGTCTATGAACGCTCTTCAGAAGCGTATGGTCGGGCATGGCGCGATCATTATGTTAATCGGTCTTATTGCTGGTATCGGTTTAGTTATGAAACTGATAGGCGGCTTTGAGATATTTCCTAATTATATTGTGCAGTTTGAACTATTCGGTAGCGATCGCGGATGGGCTCGAGCTCATGCGGGTGGCTTGATGAACGGTTTAATGATCTTTGTTGTCGCACTGTTGCTATGGGGATTGAATGCACCAGAGCGCCTAGAGAAAAAGCTGTTTTGGATGATTGTAGGCGCGGGCTATGGCAACACCATGTTTTATTGGGGCGGGATGCTTTCGGCAAGTAGAGCTTTGACCTTCGGTGATAATCGACTCGGTGAAACCAATATATGGGGCATTTTAGGATTAGTGCCAGCGTTGGTGTTTAGCTTTGTTTCGTTATATTCCTTTTATGTTCTTGCGCGACATGCTTTTTCAGAAGCTAAGTCATAAAACCTCTCGGTAGCGCTATGGTGCTTATTGTATACAGACCTTGTTATAGGAGGAACTATGTCCGAAATAAAACAATTAGAGGCGGACTATTTGATCATCGGTGCTGGTGCGATGGGATTGGCATTTGCTGATGAATTGCTCAAACACGACAAACAAGCAAGCATCGTGTTTGCAGAGCGTCGCGGCATGTCGGGCGGGCATTGGGTTGATGCCTATGATCACGTTAAGCTTCATCAGCCAGCAATAGCTTACGGGGTGAACTCACTTGAGTTAAGTGAATCGAAAACAGACCTTTCTAGTCGCCCTCAAATCATTCATTACTTTGAACGTATTTCTAAAAACTTAGTAAGTACTGGGCGTGCACGCTTTTTATTCAAATGTGATTTTGTGGGTGAGCAGCCACTCGACAAGGGAGCAATCGCGACGGTTGCTTCCAACATAGACGAAGGCGTGTCGTATCGAATCCACGTAAAGCGCAAGATTGTCGATAGCGGTTATATGCGTGTCGAAGTACCTGCGACGCATCCACCACGTTATAAAGTGGATGGGGACGTTCAGTTAGTCGCACCCAATGCGCTGACTAAACTCGAACGCTCTTTTTCTAAATATGTGGTGGTTGGTGCCGGTAAAACTGGGATCGATGCCATTTTATATCTTCTTGATAACGGTGTGATCCCAGAACGCATTCAATGGGTAATCTCGAATGACATGTGGATGTGGCCGCGTGAGATGGCCGCCCCGAATACAGTGGGCGACATGCTGTCGGGGCAATTACAGGGCCTAATTGATAATGCTGAAATTGATGATGCGTTTTTGCAAATGGAACGCGAAGGCATTGTATTCCGCCTCGATAAAAATGTGCAGCCGACCAAGTGGCGATGCGCTACGGTAAGCATGCCAGAGCTAGAACAGCTTAAATCAATCAAACAGGTGTTGCGCAAGGGCCGCGTTGCCCGTGTATCAACCACGCATTTGCATTTTGAGTCCGGCGAGGAACAGGCACTCTCGCGCAACGCTTTGATTGTGAATTGCAGTGCTAATGGTCTCGCTAAACGACGTGCGAAATCGATTTTTGCGGATGGTCATATTACCTTGCAACCTATCTTAGTTTGCCAGCAAGTATTCAGTGCAGCATATATCGGCCGATTAGAAACAAGCTCCTTAAGTGATGCCCAGAAAAATGAAGTTTGTTTCCCTGTGCCTCACCCAGAGAATGTTGAAGATTTACCGTATTGTATGGTCAACAGCTTTGAGAACTTGGTGAAAGCCACGCGGATTATTCCGTGGTGGTTGTATCGGTCGCGTCTCAACTTGTTGGCACAAGCTCCACTGTTTATATTGGTGAAGGTTTGGTTGCGTATCCAAAGGCAGCTACCTCAAGCAAGGCGTGCGCTAGACCAAGTATATGTACACAATCAATTGGAGCCGGTTCAACAGACTCAGCAAGATGCGAAACGGGCTTAGGTGCAATGTTTGGTCATAAAAATACCCAACTAGTTGTGTGTTGTGTGATGAGCAGCTTGGGTACAGAGTTGAATTTAACTCAGGCTAGCGGGATACTTCCACCTCCAAATAAATAAGCTCTCACGCCCATGCAGTTATCAGTTCAAAAGTTACTTAACCGCTTAACGCTTCGCCAGCTACAGATATTTAAAGCCGTTTATGAGACGAGTGGTTATAGCAAAGCTGCTGATCAATTAGGTTTGTCTCAGCCTGCCGTGAGCTCTCAAATTAAACTGCTCGAAGAAGCCTTAAATGTTCAGTTGTTCGAGTTTGTCGGGCGCAAGTTGTTTGTTACTCCCGCTGCCGAGATGGTGGCAGAAAGCTGTGAGTCGATCTTCGAGCAACTGCGTAAATTGCAGAACGAGATACACAGCTTAGAGGGACAGGTCTCTGGTGATTTGCAGATTACAGCCGTGAATACGGCACAGTACATCACGCCTTACGTACTTCGACCTTTTCTTGAACAAAATCCTGCGGTGAACGTTCAAGTTAGTGTCGTAAACCGAGCAAAGGCGATCGAGCGGCTCAATCGTAATGAGGGCGACCTCGTTATTATGGGTATTGTTCCGACTGAAAAGCCATTCTCATCGTATCCGTTTTTAGATAATGAATTGATACCGGTGATGTCTCCGCAGCATCCCTTGAGCCAATTAGAAACATTGGGCGCTGAAGAGTTTTTTGGTTCTGGTGTACTGATTCGTGAGCGAGGTTCGGGTAGCAGACTTGCTTTGGAACAGCACTGTCAGGAGCATGGTTTGAAGTTAAAACCAAGTATGGAGTTTGGTTCAAACGATGCAACAAAGCATGGCGTCTTGGCAGGCTTGGGCGTCGCGGTTTTGCCTAAGCTCAGTGTGATTAGCGAACTTAGACTTGGGGCCTTAATTAGCCCTGAATTAGAGGGTTTTCCGATTCGTCGTACCTGGTGTTTAGTTCACCCTCGTTCTAAGCGGCCCTCAATTGTCGCACGCCAATTCATCGACTTCGTAGATGAAAATCTTGCGAGTATTCAAGAAGGCTTTGCCAAAGCGGGTTACGAAACCAATATGGTTATGCTGTAACAATAACGCCAAAAAACTGCAATAAAAAAGACACATACCGCGCACATTATTGCTCTGAACTACTGTTATTACTTCGGAGATAAAATAATGAAACTAAAGCTTCTTAGCGCTGCCATCCTTTCAATTTCAAGTGTCACTGCACATGCTGGATCTTTTTCTTTGGTCACCAATGGTGATGACTCGGGCAAGGGGTCTTTGCGTGACGCGTTGGAATCTCAGAAAGCACGAACGGTTTATATCATGCCGGGCGTAAACATGATCGAACTAAGCGATACGCTCAATTACGACAGTCAGAAATCATTGCGTATTTTTGGCTCGGGTCAAACCGTGAAATTGCCAAAGAATGCGACCCTGTTGTCGATCAATGAAGGCGCAAACCTTGCGATTAGCGATCTTACGCTTGAGGGTTTAGTCGATACGTACAGCATTGAAAACCGCGCAGATTTGAACGGCGAGCTTGCCGGCAAAGGTATTTTTATCGATGTTCGTGATGACCAAACTGGCACCGTCAGCCTAAGCCTAAAAAATGTGACGGTTCAGGGCTTTGCTAATCATGGCGTGCATGTTTCTGACTGTAGCCTTTCTGACGCCTGTGGAGCTGGATCGAGTGGTGCAGGTGAAGGTTCAGAAGCTTCGATTCAGGTCACTATGATTAATTCTACGATTAATGACGTTGGCAACGGTAAGTTTGACGCAGACGGTCTACGTGTTGATGATCGTGGTGCGGGCGATATTATTTTTTACTCTCGCAATTCTACTTTCCAAAATGTGGGTGCCGATGGCGTTGAGCTTGATGAAGGTAACGAGGGCAACATTTATGCTGACGTTGTTCGTAGTCAGTTTTTATCAAATGGCGCGTATTGCGATCCGGCATTGTTCCCAGGCGTTGAGGCTGATGGTGAATTTGAACCTGGAGAGCTAATGGAAGCAGATTTAGCTATTCCGTCAGGTAGCTTAGATGATACCTGTATCGAAATTGCTATCGACTTGTACGAAGACGGTTCGATCAAAGAATACGAGTTTACGCTTGATCTTGATGATGGAATTGATTTGGATGAAGCGGGCGATGGCAGCATATATAGCTTTATGTCCAAGAGTTTGATTAGTTTAAACCTTGATGAAGGCGTCGATTATGATGAGGTCGGAAATGGTGGAATCGATGCAGCCTTTATTCGTAACCGTGGTATCGAGAACAATGATGATGCATTCAAAATGTCGGAAGAAGATGCTGGTGATTTGAGCGTGTTTGTTCGTCGTACAGATGCCTTTAACAACGGCGGAGAGGGTTTCACTTTCGAGGAAGAGGGCGAGGGCAATGTCGATGCGTTTGTTATTCGTGTGAATACAGCGGGTAATAAAAAAGAGAACAAAGATGGTCTTGAAGTCGTACAAGAAGACGAAGGGCAGGGAACGCTTCGTTTGATTCGTTCTAACATTGAAGACGGCATAAAACTAGAAGGCGTAGAATTAAAATAGCGGTCTATGAGCATAAAAATGCCTCGCTACTTAGCGGGGCTTTTTTGTATTTAGGGTTTGTGTTTTGTTGTATTTAAGACATGAAATGTTTCAATGTATGATAGTGAAAAAATATCGGAGTAAATGAAATGTTTCGGGTCAGTGTTGTGGTGATTTTAGTTGTTTGGATCGTTGGATGTGCAAGTTCTCCGACCGGGCGTCACCAGTTAATTTTAGTCAGTGACGCGCAGATGAATCAGATGGGCGCAGCGAGCTTCGATAAGTTAAAGGAAGGCAACGATAAGCTGGTTGTTGGCAAACCATTGGCGTACGCCCGCTGTATCAGCGATGCGATTTTGATTGCTGACCAGAGAAATCCAGCCGATTGGGAGGTCGCGGTTTTTGAAGATGCTAGCCCTAATGCTTTTGCGTTGCCGGGTAAAAAAATTGGTGTCCACACGGGTATGATTTCGCTCGCTGAAACTCCTGATCAGTTAGCGGCGGTAATCGGTCACGAAATTGCCCATGTTGATGCACGCCATGGCGCTGAAAGGGTCTCGTTAGCAATGACGAATCAAGTTGCGCAACAAGTCGGAGCTATAGCGTTGGAAGGTGTCGAGTATAAGCCTGAAATACTTGGCGCATTAGGTTTAGGTGCGCAGTTTGGTGTGTTACTCCCATATAGTCGTGCGCACGAGACTGAAGCTGATTACATTGGCTTGTATCTGATGGCCCAGTCTGGCTTTGACCCTAGCGAAGCGGTTGCTCTTTGGCAGAATATGAAGAAAGCATCAGGCGGCAAAGCTCCTGCGGAATTTATGTCTACACACCCATCAAATGATCGACGCATTAGGGATCTAGAAAAGGAACAAAACGCGGTTGGAGCTATCTATCGTGCCGCGCTAAATCGTAAACCTGCGCCAGTATGTCGCAAACCCTAGCGATAAATTAAGCGCACTCTGTGGCTACATAACTACACGCTCGCTTACAAAAAATCCGCACTTTTTTGTAGTGCGTATCACACTAAACGACTATCTATTGCGTAAGTAAAGTTGACTCAATAACTTCGTAGGTGATGCTCATGTCAAAGCGCTTGGTACGTATTCTTGTTTGGAAGTTATTTGTTGCACTGCCATTAGTTTCGAGTGCGCAAGCAGGCTCTTTAGACGGTTATTTATTTGATACCCGTCCAATACTGTTATTTACAAGTTCAGAAAAACATCCAGCATTGAGAGAACAGCTGAAAGCATTTGCACAGTTTGAGTGTGAGTTTTACAAGCGCGACATGGAGGTGCTGACAATCGTTGGTGATGGACACAGCATTGTCGATGGAGCAGCACTATCGAACGAAGAAGTTTCGTTTTTGAAAGACGAATTAGATGTTGGACCTTATAACGAGCTGCTCGTCCTTGTTGGTAAAGACGGGAAAGTGAAACTTCGCGCTCACATGCCGCTGAAGGCAAACGACCTTATACGCTTAGTGGATGCTATGCCCTTGCGTCGTATAGAGAAAGTGAGTCGTCCTCAAGTAAGCTGCCACGCAGCATAAGGTTTATTCCTCAATTACTTGCTCACAGAAGCTCTGTGAGCAAAATTCCCAAGCTATAGCGCTGCACACGATAATCGTAATCGATCATACTCTCGCCGTAGCCGTCAAAATACTGTACTAGACCACGTAATCGACCATGCAGTGGGAAGCTATAATTGAGTTCGACGGCGCCTTTGTGGGTGCTGGTGTTGGCGCGAATAATACTAGCTACTTGATAGTTATCGCGCTTGTATACTGCAGTGAGTTCAAAGTGGCCGTAGTAGTCCTCGATATCGGGGTTATCGTCGCCTTTGGCGGGTGGCGGCGTTGATGGATCTCCATCATCCTCTTTCGCGTCTTCAGGTAATCGATACCATGGTTGAAGATACAAAGCCCAGCGATTCGTAGCATAACCAAGACCGACAAAAGCGCGATTCCAACTTCTGCTCAGTAACTGGCTTCGCCCATTACTTTCATGCTCAATGCCTGTTCTAAAAAAGAATGCTCCGTCGATGTCATCTATATAAAACGGCGTTTGATAGAAGATTTCTGGTCGATAGTTTGTTTCACGGAAGGGTGCAGAGATATTACTGTTATATGCTTGCCAAAATGACTTCGAAGTGAAACCAAAATAAATACCATCGCCGTCATTAAATAAGCGATCTTCAAGTAAGGGCACTTTGAAACTGATTTGTAGTTTTATTTCATTGTGTTGAAATGGTTGTTCATCTCGATAAGTACCAGCTGCTATCCAGGGTTCGTTGTTTGGGGATTCTTGATGGCTTATTGGCAGAATATAGTTTCGCCTATGCGGGGTAATGACAAAGGAGAGTTTGTCAGTTTGTTGTTGCTGTATAAATCGTTCTGGAACATCTCTATGTTTAGTGTATTCGGGCTGTTCATCTTCGCTAATAGTTTCTTCGGCAAAGCTATTAAACGAAAGCAGGGAAGAAGCTAATAAAAAAGGCAGTAAGACAGATATTCTGGCGATTAAAGTCATGGTGTAAGCGATAGTTGTTAGTTATTGCGACTTAGTAAAGCACAACAATTAAAAACAGCCCATTGAATTAGGGGCTAAAAAGTTTAAATTTTGCTTACTTTCTTTCAGCTATCGCGCCTTTGCCTACACCCTCGTATGCTTTCACGAGATAGTGGTTGTTTGGATGTTTCGCGAGGCACTGGTCTGCAATGTATGCAGCGATTAGTTCAACGGTACTATCGGTGTCGATGATATGAACACGTTTAGATGGTAGGGTTAGTTTGAAGCGACCCTGTTGCGCGGTGTAACAGAAACTCGTGTGTTCTTTGCCATTGATATCGAGAACTTTCTTTACGTCCTCTTTTGTGCCGATATAAATGTTTCGGAAGCACGCACTCCAGTAATCTTCTAATTCAGAACTGCGTTTGTGATTCTCAAATATCTCAATTTTAGAACGATGGCCATGTACGATGCGTTGGCAATTGCCTAAGTGTTTCTTTAATCCGTGGCTGTAATGATAATACGCACCTTCGATTTGCTCTTCATAAAGCTTAAGCGTAACGCCAGTCACATTGCTTGGCAGTACATCTAGGATCTTATCTTCAAGGTATTTAGAGATGCTTTTCGTGTTGACTGTTTTGGCGTCAAGCAACACGACAGAGTCTTTCGGCGACTCATGTTCAAAGTGACCGAGCTGAGAATCCCAATTTAGACGGACTTTATGCTGAGATTGCTCGATCGACAGGTTTTTCAACTGTGTTGAGATAACAAAACGATGATCAACTTCGGTATCTATGAGTTGTTTAATTTGCTTTTTAACGTCACCAAAATCAAACACCATACCTTGATCATCAAGCTCGCCCTGCAATTCAATATCAACAATCCAGCTTTCTCCCATAATGCCGCGTTGAGCGTCGAAATATGAGAAGTCGATGACTGTTAAATTTTGAACAAAAAGGCGGTTCATGGCGAATCCTGTTTGGTAACCAAATGGTCAATGAATAGCGCTGCGGAGTCTACCAAAGTGTAGGTTTAAAACCACTTATTTCCCAATCAAACTTACACTTTTAATGCAGCGCGCTGGAGGATACTCGCTTGAGCGTAGTTTTGGATGACCTGTTTGGCTAGATCATTAATCAAATTGTCTTCAATCGTGACTGAAAGGCGTTTATTTAAAACTGTTAAACTGGTTTGTTCTTCTTCTGCCAGATCTGCTGGAGGAGCGTAATTATTATGGACTAACTTGTCGCATAATGAATTAATTGGAAACACGCGATAACTGCAATGCATTTCGCGATCTATCTTTGAAGCAAACTGACCATAGATGTCTTGCCCATGGGCGTTTGTTCCATCAAGCGACACCGGAGCTCCAAAGTGAACATGTATCTGCCCCTTACTTCCAATAATTCCTGTGAGTGTTTCGAACTTGTCGCTAGCGAGTTTCTCTTCAACAGTGCTTTTAGACTGTGAGATGATGCGCTTAGCTTTAATCTGATCGCAAGGGTCCCATTCGTATGAGAGCGTGATGGGGACAATTTTTAGTGCGTTAAGGTATTCGAGTTGTTCCGTTTTTGGCTTGCTTAAACTCATCATCTTGATGAGTGCAGGGTTAGTCGTATCAATATTATTAATCGCACGTCCTTCTCTTTGTGCGAGCCATACACTCTCATTAAAGGTATGGATAATCTCAGAGATATACGACGATTGCAGTTTGAGTGATCGAAGCAGTGCTTTTGGTGATGTGACCGATCTATTCACGCGAAAACATTTATTGAGTAATGCCATGCGCGTTGCGGTTTTACTAAGCAAGAGGTTATCGCCAATTGCACTGTGTACGGTAGAGCGGCCATCGTTGTATAGCGCGGTATTTATCAGTACTGGATCTAAAACAATGTCTCGGTGATTCGAAATGAATACATAAGGCGTGTTTGGATCGAGTTGGTCTAAGCCTGTGCTTGTTAAACTTGAATAAGTCCCTTCAATTTTTGGAACTAATCGCGTTATGAGCCAGTCTTGTATTTCTGCGATCGTTGAGCATGCATACAAATCTGTTGTATCGAGTGTTTGGCCCGGAAATAATTGGCCGAGTACAAACGATAGGCGAGTGCTGTCGTGTAATTCCTGCAGTATGACGTCGACTTCTGAGTCGTCAAAGCAACGGACACTTTCGTATAAAGACTTAAAGGTTTGATCGAAAAGCATGCTGGGATCAGTATTATTAACGTTGTTCTTACTCTTACTATAGACAAATAAAATGCAGAGTGCTGTTTTCATTCAATTTGCAAAGTACCCCGTTCTAGGAAACGTAAAGACACGCCTTGCTCGTTTCGTTGGTGAGCAGGGTGCTCTTGACGCCCATATTCGTTTGACGGCGGCGGTTAACCAACAACTGAATCGGTATGGAGAAACCCGAGACAAGGTTGATGTAAAGTTGGCACTTGCGAGCGGAGGCGGTATTAGTCATAAAGAGTGGATCGATTCTCTCACTTTTGATTATTGTCTTGAGCAACCTAGTGGCGATCTAGGTGCAAAAATGCAAAGGGTTATGTTCGATGCCCTAGAGCATTATGACTATGCCTTTATTGTGGGGAGTGATTTTCCAGTACTCGATGATGACTTCTTACAGCAAGCAATCAATTCGCTTAGCAATCATGATTTTGTATTCGCGCCAACAGAGGATGGAGGCTTTGGCTTAGTCGGGCAGAGAGCATGCGGATTTACATCATTTGGTGAAATCGAATGGGGCACCAATCGCGTGCTTGAGCAAGTTCAAAATCGCATGACAGAGCTTGGATTTAGTTTCTCGCTATTAGATAAGCGTTTTGATGTCGATGAATTAGAAGATTGGAAACGCTGGCTTCAGAGCGACTATAGCTAGTCGCTCTTTACTGAATTGAGATAGCTTCAACTATCTACGTTATCGCTGCTAGTTAATGGCTACCAAGTTTTCTTACGAAGACATCGAGCATTTGTTCTGCTTGTGCGGCTCTGCGAGCGCTTGGTCGCGGAAACACTGAAATCAGTCCCGCGTTTTGTATTAGGTTGAACGCTTGTTCAACGGTATAGAAGTGTGCGTTGTCATTAAACAATATGTCTCTACACCCAGACGCACTGTAGAAGAATGGGCTTTCAAGAAGCTTGTTCCATAACCCGCTTTCTTTTTCCAACAGGATCGAGCTTCTAATCAGTCGAATATTGTCTAGGTTTGCTTGCATGCCGCGGGCTTTTACTAGCTCGGTGAGTACACCAGTGATCTCTCTGTGTTCCGTGCCTGGGCAGTTAATGCGCGCAACGCCATCATCATTTAACAGGTTGATCCATGCGTCTAGCTTTGAGAAATCAAAGCCTTGCCCAAACTCGATATAATCAAACTTTTCGATGTCTTGTGGTGGTAGCGCGTAGTCAGCAACAGCGAACTCAAGATTATCACATGCGCTATGTTGAGTACGCATAAGGGCATAGGCCATGTCTATTTGGCTCGCGTCAGCGCCTAGGACAGAAACATTAGTGAACTGATTGGCGTAGTCGAAGGCCTTTTGGCCAGAACCGCAGGCAAGTAATAACACGCGAACAGTTTTACCTTGCCAACTCGAAGGTGGAAGAGTTGGTGCCAGCTTTTGTTTCAAGGTTGCGTAGAAGTCTTTCTTCTGAGGAGTCTTGATCGCCGCCCAGCGCTCTTTGCTTCTCGGAAGGCCGTTCTCTAACAGTTCCGCCATCGTTTGACCAAACAATGTGTAGCGAGCATGATGCTCTTTGCTTAGTTGATATAGCGACACCTCTAACAGGCTTTGCATGGCGATTGGCCAGTCTTCTAAGTCGTAGCGTAGTAAGTCAAACGAGAAGCTCTGCACGTAGACTGCTTCGTACATACCCAAGAGAATTAATGCGCCTGAAATATCATCTATATCTGCCTTTTCGTAGCCGATATTCGTTGCGATCTGAAGCTGTATTGCCTTGATATGGTTTTGTTCTTCTTCTGTCGCTATGAGTGCGTAGTCGGTGTGGGATGCGTAAACACCAATTGCGATTGCGCAGGCTTGAAGCTCAGTTCGAAGAGTTTGGTTGATCGCGCATTCTGAAAAGATTGAAAGTCGAAGTAGGGTTACTAACTCTTCGAAATGTACGCTAGGTACAACGCCGGTCTCTAAGATACAGAGAAGCAATTCATCTTGAGCAAGTACATCGATGTCTAGTGCGGCTTCAGGATTTGTTAGATCATATTTATGCGTGATCAACTGCCCAGCGAACTCAATCAAACGACGCGTATCGATATCTTCTAGACGAAGCAGGTAATTAAGAAGCAGCTCTAACTCAACGGTGTAGGTATCGCATTGAAGATTCTCGATGCACTCTGTTATTTGGTGATGAATTTCTGTGCTTGTATGGCCATGTGCCAAGATACTGCGGTAGTGCAAGAAAGCAGCATCATATTGTTTGGTTTCGAGTAAACAGAATGCGATACCGGTAAATGCAGGCAGAGAGCTTGGCTCAAGATCGAGCACTTTATTGAATAAGGCTTGCGCTTGTGAATAGTTGCCTAGGAGTGCTTGGGCATTCGCATTGTTTAGCAGGTAATTCGCATTGCTTGGCTCAAGCATGCCGGCGCGCTGAAAGTATTCATTCGCCAGCTCTGTTAAGTCCAAATCAAAGCTAATCCGACCGGCAAGGTTTAAAGTTGCCGCTCCTGGAATGTCTTGCTCGATTACTTGTTCGATCTGGACTAGTAGTTGATTCAGTGCGGTCGTGCGTATCGCATCGCTAGAACTAAGTGCGGCATTTATCGTGTTGTAGTCTTGGTTGATCTGTATGACTCGTCGAGCTAGATCTGCCGCTTCAGTGGGTGAGAGGCGGGTGCTTTGATGGACTGTGATTGAGCCTTCTTGTGGAAGCATGAGGTAAACCTTTTCCGCTAATACTGGTAAATAAGTGATTTGTTTCGTTATTAAGGTAAGTAGCGAATGACGTGCCAAATATGATTTTGATTCAAAAAAATAATTTACTAAGTTATTGAATAAAAACAAAAAAGCCGGCATTTGGCCGGCTTCAAGAGATGTGAGCCTAGCTTACTGAAGAAGCTGCAACACACTTTCAGGCTGTGCATTGGCCTGAGTCAGAATTGATAGGCCGGCCTGCTGAAGAACCTGCGTTCGCGATAGCTCTGCAGTTTCTGCTGCGAAGTCTGCGTCTTTAATTCGAGAGTTCGAAGCAGACAGGTTTTCGGCTGCAATTTGTTGATTCTGAATCGTGGACTCAAACCTGTTTTGAATCGCACCTAAGTTCGCACGCTGCAGGTTGATGGTATTTAATGCGTTATCAACAGCATCAAGTGCTGCGATTGCGCCGGCAACCGTAGAGACGTCAATGTCTTTAACAAGAATGCCATCTTCCGCGCCACCATATTCGCCAACTTCGAAGCCTGAATTGCCGATGTTGCCGGTGAGAGTTTCAAGCGTGATCTTACCTGATGATTCAAGTGAGATTGTGCCGCGTGTTTCTGTACCAGTTGCTGGAAGACCCAAGTTAGCGAAACTCGCTGTAACAGCGCCGGTGTAGTTGTCGAGCACCATGTTTCGACCATCTTCAGCGATGAGTCGGTAAGTTGAACCGAATGCTTCAGCGCGGACACCACTCTGACCAGCTTTGTTATTGATCGCAGTGATTGTTGCGTTTTGAATATCGGTTGTCGTTGCCGTAGCACTCACAGAAATATCAATGCTCACGTCATTAATATCGAAAGTACCCGTAATCGCAGTACCAGTGGTCAGCCCTCCGCCATTTAATATGTTAGCGTTGACCTTCGCCACAACGCCGGTTTGCTCGCTAACACGGTTAATAGCTTCTGCTTTCGCGATAGCACTTTGATCAGAGTTGGCAGTAGACGCCGTGTCAAATGTTGTGAGAGTAGGGCCAACTGGAACGCCATTTATAACAATGTCACCAGATGCAAGTGCTGCACCCGGAGATGGCGCGCTTACAACACCAGAGTTGTTGCCACTATACGTTCCAACAGCTAAGCCAGCGTTCCCAATACCGCCTGTCGTTGTATCGACACTAATTGGAGAGCCGTCGTCTGAAACTAGCGTAAATGAGCCAGTGTATGTTGCGGCTGCCGCAAGGCCGATCGCGCTTGCCGTTGCTGTACCATCCGCCAAGACAACGTTTCGACCATCTTCCGCTCGTAACTGAATGCCTTCTGTTGGATTGCCGTTAAAGATAGCTTCGACACCAGTTTGTCCAGTGAAGTTATTAATCGTTTCGGCGACAGATGTTAGGTTTACTGTTTCACTAAGGTTGGCACGTGTTTCAACGTCAATGGTAATACCATTGATAACAATGTTTCCTGTCACGTTAGCAGAGGTGAAAGAGTTACCGTCGACAAATGTACCTTGAATCGAGGCTGATACACCCGTTTGCTCAGAAACAGAGTTAATTGCGGCTGCTTTTGCTATTGCAGATAAATCGTTGTTAGAGCTGGAAAACGCGTCGTCAACGCCTGATGATGCACCAATAGCTATGCCGTTGATGACGAGATCACCTGCCGCGAGGGCAGCTACAGGCGGCGTTGAAGCGGTGCTGCCCGGCGAGGATGAAATGCCATCAGTAGGTGAAACACCTAGTTGAGTAACATCTGTACCTTCAATACCGAAGCTTACATCTTCACCTTCATTTGCGCCGATTTGGAATGTAACATCGGTGAAGGATCCGTCTAGTAACTTGGTGCCGTTAAATGTTGTTTGGTCAGCAACACGTTCGATCTCAGTAATAAGCTGCTGAACTTCTTCATTCAAAGCTTCACGGTCTTGCTTGCTGTTCGTTGCGTTAGAGGCTTGTAGTGCCAAATCACGGATACGAAGTAGGTTGTCAGTCATCGAGCCGAGCGCGCCTTCAGCAACCTGAGCGAGTGACACACCGTCGCTGGCGTTTCGGATCGCGACTTTTAAGCCTTGGACTTGCGCGCTGAAGCGGGTAGAAATTGCAAGACCTGCTGCATCGTCTTTTGCGCTGTTAATACGCAAGCCTGAAGATAAGCGTTGCAGGGCTGTTTGGTTTTCGCTCTGAGACTTATCTAGGTTTCTTTGCGCGTTGATAGACGCAAGATTGGTATTAATTATTTGTGGCATGGTCTTCCCCTTCAGCCATACATGCGTGCAAATTCAAAAAATATTTTGGCGTGTTTGTAACGAATCGCCGATTGATTACTGTTCAGCGAATTCTGTGCCATGTTTGGTTTTTACTTTTATTAAATATTATAAATCAATGACTTATAGGGTTTTTTGTTTGAGGTTAAAATATGGGTGGGTTTTGATATGCCAAAAATCGGACACCGCTTGCCGCTTTTATTACAGACCTTAACACTCCGTAACAATATAGTTGCCGTTTCTTTTAAAGTTTATTTCCCGAGTGCCGTTAAGGTTTGCAACGAGTTCGACTTACAAGACATAGTTCTGTTGGTCAGAACTATGGTGTCGAACAGCAGATTGCTCAATTCAGGAGAGACGATATGCCACAAATAATTAATACTAACATCGCATCCTTAAACGCTCAGCGTAACTTGGATAGCTCTCAGTCAGCACAGGAAACAGCGTTGCAGCGTTTGTCTTCTGGTCTTCGTATTAACAGTGCAAAAGATGATGCAGCTGGCATCGCGATTGCTAACCGTATTGACGCTCAGGTTCGTGGTTTGAGCGTAGCATCACGAAATGCGGGTGACGGTGTCTCGCTTGCACAGATCGCTGAAGGTTCTATTGAATCGATTTCTACAAGTTTGCAGCGTTTACGTGAGCTTTCGGTTCAGTCTTCGAACGCTTCGAACGGTGATTCAGAGCGAGTTGCTTTGAATCAAGAAGCGCAGCAGTTGATTTCAGAAATTGAGCGAACTGCAGGTTCTGCAACATTTAACGGCGTAAATCTGCTAGACGGTTCTTTCCAAGGCAAATCTTTCCAAGTTGGCGCAAACGTTGGTGATGAGGTAACGGTTAGCCTAGGGTCTGTTGACACATCTTCACTTGGTTCAGCAGCCTCTTCTGGTGTGTCTAGTAACTCTAGCAAGGCAGCGATCGCAGCGAACGCCACAGGTGCCGCCCTTCGTGAGCTTGTTGCCGGCGATTTGGTAATCAATGGAGTGTCAGTTGGTGCATCATCTGGTGGTTCTGACACAGCATCAGCACTACTTAAGAGCTCAAGTGCAATTTCAAAAGCTGCTGCAATCAATGCAGTAAGTGACCAGACTGGTGTTGTAGCAACGGCGAATGCTAACACAGTAGAAGGTACTTCAGTAACGTCTGCATCTGGTACTACTGCGGGCACGCGTGTCGTAACTATTAATGGTGTTCAGCTGTCCTTGGTTGTTGCGGCATCAGGTGCGAACAACGCTACAGCTACTCAAACAGAACTTGGTAAAGTAGCTGATCAAATTAATTCTCGCCAAGACGCAACCGGCGTTACCGCAGCGGTCGTTGAAACTGACGACGGTTTCCGCGTTGATTTGACGGCTGAAGATGGTCGTAACATCTCGTTATTAGATGGTACGGCTGGTGACGCTGCTGCTGCAGGTTT
This sequence comes from Oleiphilus sp. HI0066, assembly GCF_001635725.1. Classification (NCBI taxonomy): domain Bacteria; kingdom Pseudomonadati; phylum Pseudomonadota; class Gammaproteobacteria; order Oceanospirillales; family Oleiphilaceae; genus Oleiphilus; species Oleiphilus sp. HI0066. The sequence goes on along the minus strand of NZ_LWFH01000446.1, from coordinate 109,663 downwards.
ACGTGCGGGTGCTGCAACTAACGCAAACGTCTACGTTGGTAATGTTACTTTATCAAGCACTGACGGCTCGGATATCACTCTTAGTTCAACAACAGGCAATATCGATAATGCCGGTTTTGAAACTGGTACATTCTCTGGTAACACTGCTTCAGTAGTTGGTGATAACTCTTCAGATGCCAGCCGTGCTGCGTTGGTTTCCGGTGACCTAACTATCAACGGTGCTAACGTTGGCGCTACCTTCGCAAGCGACGATACAGCTTCTACTGGTAGTCAGTCTGCTAGTGGTATCGCTTTAGCTGCAGCTATCAACCGCATTTCTGATACAACAGGTGTTTCAGCAACGGCTAACCAAAATACGGTCAACTCTGCTGCAGTATCGGCCGGTGCAGTCGCAGGTCTTACGATCAATGGCGCTACAATTAACGCTGGTGCGGGCAGCTCTTTAAGTGAACAGGTTACTAATGTCGTTGAAGCGATCAACCAAGCCTCTGGTCAAACAGGTGTTCGTGCTGAGGTTCTCGATGGTGACCAGTTAACTCTTGTTGCTGATGATGGTCGCAACATTGTCGTTGGTGGTACGGTAACAAACACTGGCCTTACAGCTGATACCTATGTAGCTGGCGTAACTTTAACTGGCGGTGGCGAAATTAACCTAGGTAGTGAAACTGGTGACATCGAAAGTTCTGGTCTGAACATTGGCTCTTACGGTGCGACAGAATCTGGTACGCTCCTTAAAGATGTGGATATTTCTACAGCTGATGGTGCTAAAGCAGCGATTGCCGCAGTGGATAATGCAATTAACACTGTGAACGCAGAGCGGGCGAAACTTGGTTCGATTCAGACGCGTTTTGAAAACGTTATCTCTGCTAACGCGATTGCGATTGAAAACTTCTCTGCATCATCAAGTCGAATTAAAGATGCGGATTTCGCAGCAGAAACGGCTGCGCTTTCAAGAGCGCAGGTTCTTCAGCAGGCCGGTATTTCAGTATTGGCTCAGGCTAATGCTCGGCCTCAGCAGGTTCTTTCACTTCTTCAGTAATAAGAAGCTAAGGACTTTTTGATCTTAGTGGCAGAAATCATTGTGCCACTAAGGTTAAACTTAAGCTAAGGATAAGGGTGCAATTATGAATGACGTTAAACTCGTAAACACTGAGTTCGCTTTGAGGCAGGGAGCTTCAGAGGTAACGCTTCCTGCAAAAACGACTGCAGGGGATTCAGCACCAAATCGTCAAGCGGATGAGATCGCTTCTGAACTAACTGATGTTGCCGAGCAGGGTGCAGAGCAAGTAGAGCAAGCGGTCGCGAATCTAAATGAATATGTTCAATCGGTACAGCGAGATTTGCAGTTTCGATTGGATGACACGTCAGGAAAAACAGTGATAACTGTTTATGATCGGAGTACTGAAGAGGTAGTTCGACAAATTCCAGATGATGTCGCTATTCGTTTGGCTCGAGATTTGCAGCAGGATGAACCGATAAGTTTATTTAAAGCAAAAGTTTAGATAAACCGGCAATCCGGTGCTGAATATGTAAGGGCAAAAGGTAAACTTTTGCCCTTTTTTGTCCTAGGCTAGTCTCGCTAGGGTAAATTATTTAAAAGGTAGTAATTATGGCTAACGTATCATCTGTAGGTATTGGTTCTGGCGTTTTGACCAGTGATCTTATCGATCAGTTAGTCTCTGCTGAAAGAACGCCTACAGAGAATCGCTTAAATTCACGAGAAGAATCCGTCACGGCTGAGCTGTCTTTATTCGCTCAGATACAATCTGCAGTGACAGATATCCGTCTTCCTGCTCGGAATCTAGCTAACCCCGATACATTTAATGAATTGACCGTCAATACAGGTAGTTCTGCCTTTACGGCAAGTACAAATTCTAAAGCGATTGCAGGTAACTATACGCTTGAAGTTACTAGTCTCGCTAAATCACAATCTTTGAGTTCTGGAACTTTCGCCGACTCCGATACAACGCAAGTAGGAGAGGGCACACTAGCCTTCACTATTGATGGTGTGACAACAAATCTCGCGATCAATTCGTCGAATAATACCTTGGATGGTATCGCGTCAGCGATTAATGAAGAGTCTGCGTTGGGAGCGAGCGCAACGGTTATTAACAATGGTTCTGGCTATCAGCTTGTTATCACGAGCAGTGAAACAGGTGTTGCGAAGGCTATAGAAATTAACGTTACTGATTCGGACGGTAATAACATTGATGGGACAGGGCTGTCGCAGCTTTCCTATACCACAGGGGCACAAAACCTAATTCAGAATCAGGCAGCAACTGATGCGTCGTTTAACTTCAACGGCATTGCTATTACGCGTACCTCGAATACCGTTGATGATCTTGTTGAAGGTTTGACAATCGAACTCAAAGGTACAAACACAGGCTCACCGGCAAGTCTTACTGTTGAGCGCGATGACGATGTGGTTGTCGAGAAAGTTCAAGAGTTTGTAGATAAATATAATGCCTTGCGAGCGTTGATTGTTGAAAACTCACAGATTGATCCAAGTAATCCTGCGGCAGCCGGCCTATTGGTTGGTGATACAGCTACGCGCTCAATTTCCAATCAAATCCGAAATATCTTAGGTAGAACAATCGAAGGTTTGGGTAATGATCCTGTACGGGGCCTTGCTGAGCTTGGTATCTCTACCAATAATGACACTGGAAACCTTCAGTTTAATGAGGCTGAATTCCGCGAAAAATTAGAGTCGAGCCCAGAGTCTGTTGCGGCGGTATTTTCTAAGCAGGGCCGTACGACCGATGGGCAAATTGAGTTTTTGAGAGCAGGGTCTGATACAAAGCCAGGTAGCTACGATATAAATGTGACGCAACTCTCAACGAAGGGTGCGTTTACAGGTGCAAGTGCATTGGCCGCCAGTACGGTGATCGATGGCGATAATGATACGTTTACGTTGAGTATCGATGGTAATAGTTCAGCGACAATTACCTTAACAGCAGGTACTTATAATCAAGCAGACTTGGTTGCAGAAATTCAATCTCAGATCAATGCGGATCAAAGCTTATCCAATGCTGGCGTAAGCCTTGTTGTCGCGCTAGATGGTTCTAATCAGCTTACGTTTACCTCTGATAGCTATGGTAGCAATTCCCAAGTTCAATTCCTTGGTGTTGATGCAACGACCTTAACTACGCTTGGCATAGATGCTGTTGCTGGTACGGCTGGATTAGATGTCGAAGGCACAATCAATGGTGTTGCTGCGACCGGTACCGGACAGGTTCTGTCGGGCGCATCAGGCACTGATGTGGCGGGGCTCTTGGTAGAAATCCAAGGTGGTGCGACAGGTAGCCGAGGATCTGTTAGCTATATCGAAGGTGTAGGTGAAAAGTTAGTTGACCTTATTAACAACTTTTTGTCCGTAGATGGTACGATAACCGCCAAGAATGAACGTTTAAATTCTGAGCTTGATAGCATTGCGTTATCGCGTGCAAAGCTTGAGGAGCGTCTTACAAATTTAGAAAGTAATCTTGTACGACAATTTACCGCTGCCGATATACTTATCGCGCAGTTAAACAGTACGCAAGATTTCATCAAGGGCCAGCTCGAAGCTTTAGCTGGTACCGGAAGCGATGACTAGTGGAGAATTATAATGAAAGCACTAAATCAATATGCGGCAGTGAATGCGCAAACTAGCGTTGTAGATGTTGATCGGCATAAGTTGATTGAGTTGCTCTATGACGGCGCTCTTGAGCGTATTAATATGGCCAAAGCACGTATTTTAGCGAAGGACTATGAAGCTAAGAATAAGTTTATCAACAAGACGATTGATATCTTGGCTGGTTTGCGAAGTTTTATTGATGAGTCAAAAGCGGAAGAGTTAGCCGATAACTTGGCGCAACTATATGCCTATTGTGAAAGCCGGTTGTTAGAAGCTAATCTCAAAAATGATGTTGAGTTGTTGGATGAAGTGGCAAGTCACATCAGAACAGTGCGCGAAGGATGGGCTGGCATTCGTTCAGAAGCAGAGGCGCAGGGGCTGATCTAAGCATTAGTGATTATCAAAAAAGGCCGCTATTGCGGCCTTTTTTATTGTGTGCGAACTAAGCGTTCTTAGTTTCGCGCCATCGATTGCTCCAGTGCTTGAATTCGTTGCTCTAATGGCGGGTGAGATAAAAACAACGCACCAAATTTAGAGTGTCTGAGTCCGGAAATGCCAAACGCTGTTAATTGGTCAGGGAGTTCTTGGCTCTCTGTTTGTGCTTGAAGTCTCTTCAATGCTGCGATCATCTTATGCGTGCCTGCTAGTTTTGCTCCGCCAGCATCAGCGCGATATTCTCGTTGGCGAGAGAACCACATAACAATGGTGCTAGCGAGTATGCTCAGTACGATTTCAGCGATAATCGTTGATACCCAATATGCAATGCCGTGGCCTCGTTCGTTTTTGAAAACCACACGATCGATGGTGTGGCCAATAACGCGACTGAAGAAAATCACAAATGTGTTCACGACGCCTTGGATTAAGCTCAATGTGATCATGTCGCCGTTAGCAACATGGCTTACTTCATGGGCTAAAACAGCCTCAGCTTCATCTTTGGTCATGTTGTTTAAAAGGCCTGCACTCACGGCAACCAATGCATTGTTTCGGTTGGCACCCGTGGCGAATGCATTAACTTCTTTACCCGGATAAATCGCGACCTCAGGCATTCCAATACCTGCCGCTTTTGCCTGCATGCTAACGGTGTCTACTAGCCATTTTTCTGTTGGGTTGCTGGCTTGCGTAATTACTTTAGCGCCGGTGGTCTTTTTCGCCATCCACTTTGAGATCGCAAGGGATATAAATGAGCCGCCAAATCCAAATACTGATGCGAACAGTAGTAAGGAGTTCATGTTTAGGTCGACACCGTTGGCGTCGAGAATGCGTTCGAATCCAAGTAGTCTGAGTGTAATACTTAAGACAACAATGATTGCTAAGTTAGTAGCTAAAAACAGTAATATGCGCTTCACTTCAATCTCCGATATGAGTACTTGAACGGATATATGGGTTAATAGTTCAAAATAAAGTGGATAGGCCGGTTTCTAAAATTACATTTTTGATATGTCTATGCAAAACGAGCGGCTAATTGCCGCTCTTTAAGAAGGTCTAGAAAATGAATTTAAGCGTCGATAATTTGAGTTCCAATTTCGATTTTCTTAGGCTTCATCGCTTCAGGAATCTCTTTGACAAGATCAACCTTTAGAAGGCCATTTTCGAGATCTGCGCCGACGACGCGAACATGTTCAGCGAGTTCGAAGGTGCGTTCGAAGTCACGACCAGCAATACCTTGATGTAGGAACTTTCGTTCTTTGTGGTCTGCAACATGCTTTCCTTTAATATTGAGCTTATTGCGCTCGCTTGTGATCTGAATTTCGTTCTTTGAGAAACCAGCAACTGCGAGTGTAATTTGATATTTGTCGGATTCGATTACTTCAATGTTGTAGGGCGGGTAGCCAGTATTTTTCGAATCGCCTCTACTTGCGCTTTCTAGCAAGTTAAGTACGTGATCGTAGCCAATTGCAGTTCTGTATAGTGGTGAAAGGTCGATAGATCTCATAGTTTTATCCTCGTTGAGCAATAAATATATCGATAACCCTGACGGCGTTATCTGTGCCCTTGTTTAGGCGTTATGTTAAGAAAAACCCTATTGGCGTCTCTCTTAATAATACATATGAGATCTTTTTTTGGGATTCCAAGGGGAGGGAATGAAAATATTTTTCTACCAAAAAGGTCGATGACTTGCAGAGGTTAAGACCTAAGGCCTTAACCTCCTATTGGTAAGCTTTAGTGTGGCTTTAAGCTGCAGATTCATCGTCTGTGATTAGGGCGCTAGTATCTTCTCCGCCAAATGCATTAAGTAGTGCTGGCAGTAAGCGGTCAACCTCAAGTGCCATGATCGCAAAACCGGCATCAAATTTTTCCGCCGCACCCTCGGCTTGTGTGTCGTCGAGCTTGTCTTGCATCATATCCAAGAATTTTACGCGCTTTACGCCAAAATCGTCAGAGAGTACGAAACTCAATTTTTCTTCCCAGGTAAAGGCTTGTTTTTTGACTTGAAAGCCTAGAGCTTTGTTTTGGTCCAATTGGTCTTTGCCGATTGCCATTCCTTTATATTTAACGGTCGCTTTTTCTTCACCGCCTGTAACAAGTTCAGACTCTTCATTTAAAACGAATCCCGAAGGAGGAAGGTCGTCCTCAGATAGCCATGCCGTCATTAATGCAGCGGGAGCTGTATTTAATGTTGGTACCCTGATTGGCAGAGACCCCATGGCATTGCGAAGATGGCTAGTTAGTTCATCAGCCAGCTTTGCAGACGATGTGTTTAACACCATGTACCCGTCTTTCGGACAAATATAAGCATAGTGTCGAACTGTTTTTGTAAACGATCTTGGTAAAAGTTCTTGAGTGACAAGTTCTTTTAGTTCGCTTTTTTCTTTGCGCGTAACTTTACGATGTTGTGCTGCTTCAATCTCAGCCGCTTTGATATTAACTTGTTCAGTGACGACTGAACTTGGCAGTATGCGCTCTTGTTTTTTTAAGCAGATCATCCAGTACTTGTCGCAAACGTGTACAAAAGGAGCGCCTTCTTGATCGATTGGGCTAGCCCACCCTAAGCGCATGGCTTCTTGGTTATCGCAAGGCTTGAATGTTCCCTCTGATAGACGAGATTCTAGCTCATCTAAGTCGAAAGGTACGGGTTTAGTAAAACGGTAGAAGAAAAGATTTTTAAACCACATAATGTCACTGCTTATATAATAGATGTTGGGTTAGACGGATATGCATCGCGCCATTATAAAAGTGGGCGAGATTATGCTGTGTATTGAAGAAAGTTCCAACTTAATTATCTAGAATTTTTATTAATAAACATCTGTAAGATATTGATAAATAAATATAATGAATGTTCGAAAAGTTGAACTGTTAGGCACAACTGCATGTCATCTATGTGAATTAGCCGTTGATGTAGTTGAGCAATTTAATGAAATGATGAAGGTGCATGACTTTCAGTTAAATGTTGAAAATTTGGATATTGCTTCAAGTGCTGCTTTGGTAGAGGTCTACGGTAATAGAATTCCCGTAATTATTGACTCGGATACCAAGAAAGAATTGGATTGGCCTTTTGATCCTGAAGGCTTGTATAACTTTTTAAGAGAATGCTCGACATAGCTTCGAGCATTATTGTGTACGAACGAGGAAGAGTTGAATGTTGTTTTTATTGTCACCCGCTAAGACGCTTGATTACGAAAATGCTGCATTGACGGATGATTTTACGACTCCAAGAATGCTTGATCATTCAGCGGAGCTAATTGAAGGCGCTAAAAATTTATCTGCAGCAGATGTAAAGGCATTGATGGGCGTCAGTGACACTATTGCTGAATTAAATGTTGAGCGCTTTGCTGCATGGTCTCAACCGTTCAGTCTTCAAAATTCAAAGCAAGCTGTCTATGCCTTTAAAGGTGATGTCTATACAGGGGTAAACGTAGAGACGATGTCTGGTCCACAGGTTGAGTATTTACAGAGCCAAGTGCGGATATTGTCTGGACTTTATGGTTTATTGCGTCCCTTAGATTTAATGCAGGCCTATCGGCTAGAAATGGGCATTAAATTTCAGAATGATCGTGGCCCGAATTTATACAAATTCTGGGGGGCGGAGATCTCTAATCTCCTAAATGAAGACTTAAGTGATTCCGAGCGCTTGGTTATAAATTTGGCGTCAAATGAATACTTTAAGGCAGTAGATAAGAAAGAACTAAACGCGCGGATTATTACGCCAGTGTTTAAGGATCTTAAAAACGGTGCATACAAAATTGTTAGCTTCTATGCCAAGAAAGCACGTGGCTTAATGGTCCGATATGCAGCGGATAAGAATATTACCGATGTAGAGTTATTAAAGGGCTTTGACTATGAGGGTTATAGGTTTAACACGGAGCTTAGTGAAGGAGATACATGGGTATTCACCAGAGATGAGCCGCCTAAAGCCAAATAATTAGATTGAAACTATGATGTCAAAACTTCTTGTTCCCCCACGCTGTGCGCGATTAGGCTTGAATATTTTGGGGGGCGCAACGGTAATAGAGTCGATTCATCGCTTTCCTCGAGCTTCTAAAATCGAAGACAAAGAGCTTAATGATTATGCGCCTTTCCGATATTGGGTGAAGGATTTGGTGCGCTCTCTTAATGTTGAGTTAGAAGTGAAAGGTACGCCCTTAGCGCAAGGTAACTTGTTTTTGGCAAACCATGTGTCATGGGTTGATACGGTTATTTTGAATCATGCTGAGCCTCTTGCTTTTGTTTCTCGTCATGATGTTGAAGACTGGCCATTCATAGGTACATTTACGCGGCGTATGGGGTCTGTGTATGTTGATAGAAGTAACAAGTTTCAGGCCTATCGCAGTATTCCAAAGTTAGAGGACAAGCTTCGCTCGGGTAGATCGGTCATCGTTTTCCCAGAGTCAACAACCTCCGATGGATCTCATTTGTTGCCTTTTTATGGGATGTTTGTTGAGTCAGCTGTTCGAGTTGGTTGTCAGGTTCAACCAATAGCGCTTCGTTATTTTGATAAGTCGGGGAATACGATGCGAGAAGCGGCTTACGCTGGTGATGACAGTTTCGGCGAGACCTTGGTTCGTATTTTAAGTCAGAAGAAAGTCTATGCCTCGATAGAATTTTTAGAGCCAATTGATGCTCTTAATGTCGATCGTAAAGAAGTGCTTCGTATTAGTAGGGATCGAATTGCGCGGGCTTTAAGTCTTTAATTGATTTTGATTGGGCACAAAAAAACCGCTAATTGAGCGGTTTTTTTGTGCCCGCTTGTTACGCAGGATAGTCACGCTTGTCGTAGCCTTTGTAAAGCTGACGAGGGCGACCAATTCGGTAGTTCTCGCTGACCATTTCATTCCAGTGAGCAAACCAACCAATTGTACGAGACATTGCGAAGATCACTGTGAACATCGACTCAGGGATACCGATTGCTTTAAGGATAATGCCTGAGTAGAAGTCTACATTCGGGTATAACTTACGAGCGATGAAGTATTCGTCTTCAAGAGCAATTTGCTCTAGTCGCTTCGCAATCTTGAGAAGTGGGTCGTTCTCTAGGCCTAGTACAGACAGAACTTCTTCGCATGTTTCGCGCATAACTTTAGCGCGTGGGTCAAAGTTCTTATAGACGCGGTGACCGAAGCCCATAAGACGGAATGGATCATTCTTGTCTTTTGCTTTAGCAACGAATTCGTCAATGTTTGCAACGTCGCCAATTTCGTTGAGCATGCTCAACACAGCTTCGTTTGCGCCGCCGTGTGCAGGACCCCAAAGTGCTGCAATACCAGACGCAATACATGCGAATGGATTTGCTCCGGTAGAACCCGCAAGACGAACTGTTGATGTTGATGCGTTTTGTTCGTGGTCAGCATGAAGCATGAAAATACGATCCATTGCGCGAACAATTGCTGGATCAAATTTAACATCGCCAGCAGGAGTGCTGAACATCATGTGCAGGAAGTTCTCTGCATAACCCAAATCATTGTTCGGGTACATGAATGGCTGGCCAATCGAGTACTTGTAACACATTGCGGCAATTGTTGGCATTTTCGCGATTAGGCGGAAGCCGGCGATCTCACGATCTTGTGCTTCAGTAATGTCCATTGAGTCATGGTAAAAAGCAGATAATGCTCCAACGACACCACACATAATAGCCATTGGGTGTGCATCACGACGGAAACCACGGAAGAACTGATTTACTTGGTCGTGAACCATGGTGTGGTTGCGAACTGTGGCGCGGAAAGCTTCACTTTCTTCTTTAGTTGGCAGCTCTCCGTGAAGAAGAAGGTGGCATAACTCTAGATAGTCAGAATTTTCAGCAAGATCGTCGATTGCGTAGCCGCGGTGTAAAAGAACACCTTTACCGCCGTCGATATATGTAATGGCTGATTCGCAAGCCGCAGTGGATACAAAGCCTGGGTCGTAAGTGAACAAGCCTTCAGATACGAGGCTTCGTACGTCTATTACGTCTGGTCCAACAGTACCTGAGTACATTGGTAAGTCGATGGTTTTGCCATCTACCAATAACTGAGCTTTCTTATCAGTCATTGTTTTCTCCTATTGCTTGAATCTACCCCGAAATGCGGTTGGCATAGCGGCGTTTTGTATTGTCAGTATTAAGGTGACCGTGTTTTTTATGATCGCCAAAGCGAGTTTCGATCTGATCGTCTATCCTTTCTAAGATTTGCACTAGTGAAGCGAAAGCATAGCTAGCGTAAATGCTAAGGCGAACCACTATAGGGTGTTGGGCAGGATTGTCAATTGCAGTCGGTATAACTAGGCTGAATAACGATAAAATGTGCGTTTGGTTGTGTTTGTTTTAACCCATCAATATAATCCTCGCGCCGACGTCAGAGCTTTGTTTTTCTTAGCGTTTTGATTTCGCCATTTTAAAAAATATAAGCGAACTTTGTGATCTGCGTTTTCTATAAGTTCGTTATTGAACATGATGTGTTCATCATCGATTTATTAAAAGAGAGAAGATAGCCGTGGAGAATAAAAGACCAGTCAATCTTGACTTGACTCAGTTTAAATTCCCTTTGCCTGCTTTAACTTCAATCGCGCACCGTATCACTGGTGTTATGTTGTTTGTTGGCTTGGTGTTTTTAATGTATGGGTTGGATTTGTCACTGAGTAGTGAGCAAGGCTTCGCTGAAGCGAAGGCGCTTTTCGATAATGCCTTGGTTAAATTCATCATTTGGGGTGTTGTATCGGCGTTGCTTTATCACTTGGTTGCTGGTGTGAAGCACTTAATTATGGATCTCGGTGTTGGCGAAACGATCGAGGGCGGTGAGCTCGGCGCACAGATCACAATCGTTCTTTCAGTGGTTCTAATCGTTCTGGCGGGGGTTTGGATATGGTAGCTAGTGTTACTAGTTTTGGTCGTAACGGTCTTTCCGATTGGATCATTCAGCGTTTTACTGCAGTCGTTTTGGCTGCCTATACAGTATTTATTTTGGGTTATCTGATTTATAACCCTGAGCTTACTTATGAGCAATGGAGCGGCTTGTTTGCGTGCACTGCGATGCGTATTTTCTCTTTGCTTGCGCTTCTTTGTATTGGTGCTCATGCGTGGGTTGGGTTGTGGACTGTGTCGACGGACTACATGCGTTCGACAGCGGTTCGTTTGAGCTTTCAAGCCTTTTTCGGCGTAGTGTTGTTTGCCTACGTTGTTTGGGGCATTCAGATTCTGTGGGGGTGATTTAACATGGCAGGATTAAGAACATTAAATTACGATGCGATCGTTATCGGTGGCGGCGGTTCTGGTATGCGCGCAGCGCTACAGTTGACAGAATCTGGCGTTAAGACTGCTTGTATCACTAAAGTATTCCCTACGCGTTCGCACACGGTTTCTGCTCAAGGTGGTATCACTTGCGCTATTGCAAGTGCGGACCCAAACGATGATTGGCGTTGGCATATGTATGACACTGTTAAAGGGTCTGATTACATCGGTGACCAAGACGCGATTGAGTACATGTGTTCAGTTGGCCCTCAAGCGGTTTTCGAGCTTGATCATATGGGACTTCCTTTCTCTCGAACAGAAGAAGGTCGTATTTACCAGCGTCCGTTTGGCGGTCAATCAAAAGGGCCTGACAACCCAACTCAAGCGGCACGTACTTGCGCAGCGGCTGACCGTACTGGTCACGCTTTGTTGCATGCGCTTTATCAAGGTAACTTGAAAGGTGGAACGACATTCCTTAATGAATGGTATGCGGTAGATTTGGTTAAGAACCAGAAAGGTGCTGTTGTAGGCGTTATCGCTATCTGTATCGAAACTGGTGAGACGGTATATATCAAAGCGAAAGCGACTGTCATGGCGACAGGCGGTGCTGGTCGTATTTATGAATCGACTACGAATGCATTGATCAATACTGGTGATGGCATGGGTATGGCATTGCGTGCAGGCTTCCATGGTCAAGACATGGAAATGTGGCAGTTCCACCCGACTGGTATTTATGGCGCGGGTACTCTCGTTACTGAAGGTTGTCGTGGTGAAGGCGGTTACTTGATTAACAGTGAAGGTGAGCGTTTCATGGAACGTTATGCGCCGAATGCTAAAGACCTTGCTGGACGCGATGTTGTTGCGCGCTCTATGGTAATGGAGATTCTTGAAGGTCGTGGCTGTGGTCCGAAGAAAGACCACGTTCTTCTTAAGCTTGATCACCTGGGTGAAGAGACCTTGAATTTGCGCCTTCCTGGTATTTGTGAATTGTCGAAGACATTTGCGCACGTTGATCCAGTGAAAGCGCCGGTTCCTGTTGTTCCAACTTGTCACTACATGATGGGTGGTATCCCTACTAACATTGGTGGTGAAGCGATCATGCAGGACTCAAACGGTAACGATCAAATCATAGAAGGTTTATACGCTTGTGGTGAGGCTGCTTGTGTATCTGTTCATGGTGCGAACCGTCTTGGTGGTAACTCGCTGCTTGACTTGGTCGTATTTGGACGCGCAGCGGGCCTACAAATTGAGAAATCTATTCGCGAAGGTCTTGTTCATGACGAGGCTAGTGAGTCCGATGTTGAGCAGGCATTATCTCGAGTTAATCGCTTGAATAGCTCTACTTCTGGTGAGAGTACGGTTGCTGTTAAAGAAGATTTGCAGCGTACGATGCAGCTTTACTTTGGTGTATTCCGTGAAGGTGAAAGCATGCAGAAAGGTCTGAAAATGCTTGAAGAGATCGGAGAGCGTTTGAAGAACGTACATCTTGAAGATAAGAGTCAAGCTTTCAATACTGCGCGTATTGAAGCGCTTGAGCTTGATAACCTTTACGAAGTGGCAGTTGCTACGGCAGTGAGTGCTGAAGGTCGTAAAGAGAGTCGTGGTGCGCACGCTCGTAATGACTTTACTGAGCGTGATGATGAGAACTGGTTGAAGCATTCCATCTTTAACCCAGTGACCAAGGAATTGACAAAGCGTGACGTGAACTTTGCGCCGAAAACGGTAGAGGCTTTCCCTCCGAAAGTTCGCTCATACTAGGAGTTATCAATGTTAGTTAGTATTTATCGCTACAATCCTGAGAAAGATCAGGTTCCTTACATGGAAGACATCGAGGTCGTGATTCCTGAGGGTAAAGACTTGATGGTTCTTGATGTGCTTCACCTTGTGAAGGCGAAAGATTCATCTGTTGCATATCGTCGCTCGTGCCGTGAGGGTGTTTGCGGGTCTGACGGTTTAAACATGAATGGTAAAAATGGACTTGCTTGTATTACGCCGTTATCGGATGTTGTTAAGAAAGGGAAGTTGGTTATTCGTCCGCTTCCTGGGCTTCCAGTTATCCGTGACTTGGTTGTGGACATGTCTATGTTCTACAAGCAGTACGAGAAAATTAAGCCGTTCTTGATTAATGATACGCCGGCTCCAGCTATTGAGCGTCTACAAACTCCTGAGGAGCGCGAGAAACTAGACGGTCTATACGAATGTATCTTGTGTGCATGTTGTTCAACTGCTTGTCCTTCTTTCTGGTGGAACCCTGATAAGTTTGTTGGACCTTCAGGTCTTTTGCAGGCTTATCGGTTCTTAGCTGATTCTCGTGATACGGCTACACAAGAGCGATTGGCAGACTTGGATGACCCGTTTAGTGTCTTCCGTTGCCGTGGCATTATGAACTGTGTGAACGTTTGTCCTAAGGGATTAAATCCGACACGCGCAATCGGTCATATTCGTGGAATGTTGTTGCAGCGTTCTACTTAATTGTTCACTTGTTGAGCAGCAAATTAAAAGCCGCTTTGTTAAGCGGCTTTTTTTTGCTTAAAAGTAGGTAAATATTTCTCAAATTAATGTAAAAGTCGCTATACTAAACGGGATCTATTGCTCCTTTTTGTTATTTGCTATCCCAATAACGTGAAGGGCAGTTTTAGAGCAGTTTGCTGCTTAAAAGGCGGCAAAGGTGTGTTCAAATACCGGGACGGGGTTATCCCCCCAAACCAAGGAAGTTTCGCAATCGCTTTTTCGTGCTTGTGTTCATTGCTTTTAAGGAAAACTCGGTCCGCATTTGATGCTAACAAGGCGAATATTTAATGCAAGACAACAACATGGCGCTACTCTGGCAGACATCCCATCTGGCCGGTGGCAATTTAGTTTATGTTGAACAACTTTATGACTCTTATCTAAGCGATCCCAATAGTGTGCCAGAAGAGTGGCGTTCTTATTTTGATCAACTTCCTCGTGTCGATGGCTATTCAGCCAAAGACGTACCGCATTCTACGGTACGCGAGCAATTTCTCCATATTTCAAAAAACAAAGCGTTAACAGCTAGCTCTGCAACTCCTGCAAGCGCAGTGTCAGAGCATGATGCGAAGCAAGTTAAAGTGCTTCAGCTGATTAGTGCTTATCGAATTCGTGGGCATCAAGCGGCGTCGCTTGATCCTTTGGGGTTAATGGAGCGTGAGAATGTTGAAGATTTAGATCTCTCTTATCATGGATTGAGTGAAGCGGATTTAGATACAGAGTTTCAAACAGGTAGTTTGGCTTTTGGTCCTGAAACCTTACCACTGAGAGACATTGTCTCAGGGTTAAAACAAACCTATTGTTCTTCAATTGGTGCTGAATATATGCACATCGTTGATACAAAGGTGCGCGCATGGTTTCACGCGCGATTGGAATCCGTACAAGGTAAGCCTGAATATGAAAGAGATACGCGCTTTCATCTTTTAGAGCGTCTTACCGCTGCCGAAGGTTTAGAGAAATATCTTGGTTCTCGTTATCCGGGGACAAAACGATTTGGCTTAGAAGGCGGGGAAAGCTTAATTCCTCTTGTCGATGAGTTGATCCAACGTGCCGGTGGTTATGGCGCGAAAGAGATCGTTATTGGCATGGCTCACCGTGGTCGTCTTAATGTACTGGTTAATACTCTCGGTAAAAACCCCAAAGACCTTTTCGACGAGTTTGATGGCAAGAAGTTGATTGATAGCTCGGGTGACGTGAAATATCACCAAGGTTTCTCATCTAACGTTATGACTCCGGGTGGTGAGGCACACTTAGCCTTGTCATTTAATCCTTCTCACCTTGAGATTGTATCTCCTGTGGTTGAGGGCTCGGTTCGGGCAAGACAAAATCGTCGCGAAGATGCTGTTGGTAATAGTGTGTTGCCGATTATTATGCACGGCGATGCTGCGTTTTCCGGTCAAGGCGTGGTGATGGAGACATTTCAGATGTCTCAGACGCGTGGATACAAGACTGGCGGCTCGATTCATATCGTAATCAATAACCAGGTTGGCTTTACTACTAACAAACGTGTCGATGCGCGATCAACTGAATACTGTACTGACGTTGCTAAGATGATTCATGCTCCAATACTGCATGTTAACGGCGATGATCCAGAGGCAGTATTGTTCGCAACTCAAGTTGCGCTTGATTATCGCAATGAGTTTAAAAGCGATGTTGTGATTGACTTGGTTTGTTATCGCCGTCGTGGTCATAACGAAGCTGACGAACCTTCAGGTACTCAGCCTTTGATGTATGACATAATTAAAAAATTGCCAACTACTCGCACCATTTATTCGAGCAAGCTTGTCGAACTTGGGTTTATTACTGCGGAGCAAAGCAAAAAACTTGAGGATGACTATAGAGCGGCACTAGATAACGGCGAGCATGTAACTCGCAGTTTGGTATTGGAGCCTACCTCTAAGATGCATGTTGATTGGGCGCCTTATTTGGGGCACGAGTGGACCGCTCGTGCGAAAACGGGTGTTGCTCTTAAGACAATACAGAAGCTCGGAAAGAAATTGCAGTCTACACCTGATGGTCTTCCTATTCAGCGTCAGGTGCAAAAAATTATCGAAGATCGTAAGAAGATGGACCAAGGCGCCTTGCCTCTTAACTGGGGATACGGCGAAACGATGGCTTATGCAACATTGTTAAATGAAGGACATGACATTCGTATTACGGGTCAAGATGTAGGTCGAGGGACGTTTTCACACCGACACGCCGTACTTCATAATCAGAAAGATGGTTCGGCTTATATTCCATTGGCAAATTTGAGTGAAGATCAGCCTCGTTTAGAGATATATGATTCTTTGCTATCAGAAGAAGCTGTTCTTGCTTTTGAATACGGCTATTCCACAACTAATCCAAATGCGCTAGTGATTTGGGAAGCTCAATTTGGCGACTTTGCGAATGGTGCTCAGGTAGTGATCGATCAGTTCATTACAAGTGGTGAACAGAAGTGGGGACGTTTGTGTGGATTAACCATGCTTCTACCTCATGGCTATGAAGGTCAAGGGCCGGAGCACAGTTCAGCTCGTCTCGAGCGATACTTGCAGCTTTGTGCGCAGCACAATATTCAAGTATGTGTTCCAACAACGCCTGCGCAGGTATTTCATATGTTGCGTCGTCAGGTTAAACGTCCTTTGCGTAAGCCTTTGGTCGCGATTACTCCAAAAAGCTTACTGCGTCATAAGGAAGCGATTTCTACGCTTGATGATTTGAGCAATGGAACATTCCAGACGGTCATCGGAGAAGTTGAAGACCTTAACCCTAGGAAAGTGACGTCGGTTATTTTGTGTAGCGGTAAAGTTTATTACGACTTACTTGATTATCGTCGTAATAATGAGATCGCAGATACAGCGATTGTTCGTATTGAGCAGCTCTATCCATTCCCTCACGACGACTTAGTTTCCGTATTCAACGAATATCCGAAGCTAAAAGATGTCGTTTGGTGTCAGGAAGAACCACAAAACCAAGGTGCTTGGTATCCAACTCAGCATCGAATGCGCGGAGCTCTAAAAGAAGTCACTGAAAAAGTCTATTTGCGTTATGCCGGGCGTGAAGGTTCAGCCTCACCAGCAGCAGGTTATACCTCTGTTCATGTCGAGGAACAGGCAGCCCTTGTTAAACAAGCTTTCGATAACGAATAAATTTTAAGGATTGGAAATGTCTATAGAAATCAAAGCGCCAACCTTCCCAGAATCTGTAGCAGATGGCACCATCGCTACGTGGCACAAGCAGCCTGGAGAACAAGTTTCTCGAGACGAGTTAATCGTCGATATTGAAACAGATAAAGTAGTACTAGAAGTCGTAGCACCTGAAGATGGTGTTGTTTCAGAAATCGTTAAAGGAGAGGGCGATGTTGTTCTCTCTGGTGAATTGATTGGTAAATTTGAAGCCGGTGTAGCTGGTTCCGAACCTGCACCAGCGGCAGAACCTGCTGCGCAAGTCGCTGAAGATGCAGCAGCTGCATCTGGCGATGTAATCATGAGCCCTGCAGCGCGAAAACTTGTCGACGAGAATAATGTTGATGTATCTCGTGTTGCTGCAACAGGTAAAGACGGTCGTATTACAAAAGAAGATATCGTGAAATATCTGAGTGAAAAGCCTGCTGCAGCGCCTGCATCTGCTCCAGTTGCAGCAGCGCCTGATTCGCCACAGTTTGTTGGTGAACGCCCAGAAAAACGCGTACCAATGACGCGTTTGAGAGCAAGTATTGCACGTCGCTTGCTTGATGCTAGCCAAAATACAGCAATGTTGACGACTTTCAACGAGGTCAACATGAAGCCGTTAATGGATTTGCGAAAGCAGTATAAAGATCTATTTGAGAAAACACACAACGGAACGAAGCTAGGGTTTATGTCTTTGTTTGTGAAGGCCGCGGCTGAAGCACTCAAACGATTCCCTGCAGTGAACGCTTCGATAGACGGTAATGACATTGTTTACCATGGCTATCAAGACATTGGTGTTGCTGTATCAACAGAGAAAGGTTTGGTTGTACCAATTCTCCGTGATGCGGACACTATGAGCCTAGCGAAAATTGAATCTTCGATTAAGGAATTTGGTGGTAAGGCTCGCGATGGCAAGTTAACGATCGAGGAGATGACAGGTGGCACGTTCACTATCTCTAATGGCGGTGTGTTTGGGTCGTTAATGTCAACGCCTATTCTTAATCCACCGCAGACTGCGATTTTGGGTATGCACAAAATCCAAGAACGTCCTATGGCGGTCAACGGTGAAGTTGTGATACTGCCAATGATGTATCTAGCACTTAGCTACGATCATAGAATGATCGATGGTAAGGAAGCTGTGCAATTCTTGGTAACGATCAAAGAGTTGATCGAAGATCCAGCACGTATTCTTTTAGATATCTAATTCAGGCGGGAAAATTATGTCAAATAAATATGACGTTATTGTCATTGGCGCAGGCCCTGGTGGGTATGTTGCAGCGATTCGTGCGGCTCAGTTGGGGCTAAAAACTGCTTGTGTTGAAAAATGGACCAGTGACAACGGAAAGGTTGTTCTTGGTGGGACATGTCTAAATGTTGGGTGTATCCCTTCCAAAGCGCTTTTAGAGTCATCTCATAAGTATGAGGAAGCTAAGCACGACTTCGATATTCATGGTATCTCTGCAGACGATGTTGAAATAGACGTGCCAAAAATGATGGGTCGTAAAGAAACCATCGTTAAAAACCTTACTGGTGGCGTTGGTATGCTCTTTAAGGCGAACGGCGTAACGTCCATTCACGGTACTGCAAAAGTGCTAGCAGGTAAGAAAGTTGAAGTGACAGATAATGGTGGGAAGGTTTCAAGCTATGAGGCTGAAAACGTTATTATCGCAACGGGATCTAAGCCTATTGAGATTCCGCCAGCCCCTATAACTGAGGGGTATATTGTTGACTCAACGGGCGCTCTCGAATTCACAGAAGTTCCAAAACGAGTTGGTGTGATTGGCGCAGGCGTTATTGGCCTTGAGCTAGGCAGCGTTTGGGCTCGTCTTGGATCGGAAGTTACGGTTCTGGAAGCTCAGGACACGTTTTTGAGTGCTGTTGATCAACAAATCGCAAAAGAAGCGCTAAAGCAGTTTAAGAAGCAAGGCCTCGATATTCGTCTTAAATCTATGGTTCAAGGTACAGATGTTAAGCGCGGTCTCGTGAACGTTCAGTACAAAGATGCTAAAGGCGATCAAGAACTTAAAGTCGATAAGTTAATCGTTGGAGTTGGTCGAGCTCCTGTTACCGATGGTTTGTTGTCTCCAGATAGTGGTATCAATTTGGATGAGCGCGGTTTTATCTATGTTGATGATCATTGCCAGACTGATGTGCCCGGTGTCTATGCGATCGGTGATGTTGTTCGCGGTCCAATGCTTGCGCACAAAGGTTCTGAAGAGGGCGTCATGGTTGCCGAGCGTATTGCTGGTCAAAAGACGCAGGTCAATTACGATATTATTCCGGGTGTTATTTATACGCACCCAGAACTAGCATGGTGTGGTCAAAATGAAGAGCAGCTCAAAGCTGATGGCGTTCCGTACAATGTTGGTATTGCACCTTTTGCTGCAAGCGGCCGAGCGATGGCGACAAACGCGACGGCGGGAATGGTTAAGATTCTTGCGCATGAAGAAACGGATCGCATTCTAGGAGTGCATATCATTGGACCTAGCGCGTCTGAACTTATTGCCCAAGCTGTGATCGCGATGGAATTTGGTTCTAGTTCTGAGGACCTTGGTTTGACAATGTTTGCGCACCCTACGCTTTCTGAATCTGTGCACGAGGCGGCTTTAGCTGTTTCAGGACACGCTATTCACGTAGCAAACAGAAAGAAACGCAAATAATACATAATTTAGATTCGCCTATAAGTATAGGTGTTAACTAGGGGCAGGTTTGTGGTGTTAGTCGTACGCCTGCCGCTCACTCATTAATACAACGGAATAAGCTATGAACTTACATGAGTATCAGGCAAAGCAACTCTTTGCTGAGTACGGACTGCCAGTATCACAAGGGTATGCCTGTGATACAGCGGAAGAGGCTGCAGCCGCTGCTGACAAAATCGGCGGCGACAAGTGGGTCGTTAAAGCGCAAGTTCACGCCGGTGGGCGTGGTAAAGCGGGTGGGGTAAAACTCGTCGATAGCAAAGAAGAGATCAAAGCCTTTGCTGAAAAATGGTTAGGCCAAAACTTGGTGACTTACCAGACCGACGAAAACGGCCAGCCAGTGAGTAAGATCTTAGTTGAGTCTTGTACTGATATTGACCAAGAACTTTATCTTGGTGCTGTTGTAGATCGTTCTACGCGTCGCGTTGTATTCATGGCGTCTACCGAAGGCGGTGTTGAGATTGAGACCGTTGCAGAAGAAACGCCAGAAAAAATTCTGAAAGCAGAAATCGATCCTTTAGTAGGTGCTCAACCATACCAAGCACGCGATCTAGCGTTCCAACTTGGTCTCGCTGGCGATCAGATTAAGCAGTTCACAAAGTTGTTTTTGGGGCTTTCTAAACTTTTCCATGATTACGATTTAGCGTTGTTAGAAATCAACCCTCTCGTAATTACTCCTGAGGGCAACATCCACTGCCTAGACGGAAAAATTAACATTGATAGTAATGCGATGTATCGTCAGCCGAAGTTACGTGAAATGCACGATCCTTCGCAAGAAGATGAGCGCGAAGCACACGCGGCTGAATGGGAACTCAATTACGTAGCCCTTGATGGCAACATTGGTTGTATGGTGAACGGTGCAGGTCTTGCGATGGGCACTATGGACATCGTTAAGCTTCACGGTGGCGCTCCAGCAAATTTCCTTGATGTTGGTGGTGGTGCAACTAAAGAGCGTGTAACTGAAGCATTCAAAATTATTCTTTCTGATAGCAACGTAAAGGCCGTATTGGTAAATATCTTTGGTGGTATTGTTCGTTGTGACCTGATTGCAGAAGGCATCATTGGCGCAGTAAAAGAAGTCGGTGTTGAAGTTCCTGTAGTTGTTCGCTTAGAAGGCAACAACGCTGAACTTGGTGCTAAAACACTTGCAGAAAGTGGGCTTGATATTATTGCTGCAACAAGCCTTACCAACGCAGCGGAATCAGTAGTCGCAGCGGCGGGAGGTCAAGCGTAATGAGTGTATTAATTAATAAAGATACGAAGGTAATCTGTCAGGGCTTTACTGGATCGCAAGGTACATTCCATTCTGAGCAAGCTATCGAGTACGGAACCAACATGGTTGGTGGTGTTACGCCAGGCAAAGGTGGCCAAACACATTTAGGTTTGCCTGTATTCAATACTGTACGCGAAGCTGTGGAGCAAACTGGCGCGGAAGCATCTGTTATCTATGTCCCTGCTCCTTTCTGTAAGGATTCAATTCTGGAAGCTGCGAATGGCGGTATCAAGCTAATTGTCTGCATCACAGAAGGTATTCCAACGCTTGATATGCTTGATGCTAAGGTTAAGTGTGATGAATTAGGCGTGCGTTTAATCGGCCCTAACTGCCCAGGTGTGATCACGCCAGGAGAGTGTAAGATCGGAATTATGCCTGGTCATATTCATCTTCCAGGTAAAGTTGGTATCGTATCTCGTTCAGGTACGTTGACTTATGAAGCAGTTAAGCAGACGACTGACTTCGGATTTGGTCAGTCTACTTGTGTAGGTATTGGTGGTGACCCGATTCCAGGATCAAACTTTATCGACATTCTTGAGATGTTCGAGAACGACCCTCAAACTGAAGCAATTGTTATGATCGGTGAGATCGGTGGCACTGCAGAAGAAGAGGCTGCTGAGTACATCAAGGCGAATGTAACTAAGCCTGTTGTATCATATATCGCAGGTGTTACTGCTCCTCCGGGTAAGCGTATGGGACATGCTGGTGCGATTATCGCTGGCGGTAAAGGTACTGCCGATGATAAGTTCGCAGCGCTAGAAGCAGCTGGCGTAACTACGGTTAAGAGTCTCGCAGACATCGGTAAAGCACTTAAAGAACGTACTGGTTGGTAAGTTCTTAAGGTTTAAAAAAGGAGGCTCTTGCCTCCTTTTTTAATTTTGAGGAGTTAGATTTTTACTGTTCTAGTACTTCTAAGAAAATCTTAGAGGCATGCTCTAAAAATGCGTTGAGCTTCGGAAGTTTGTTTCGGTGTTTTAGAAACAATGCATATATGCCTATATCTGACATTTTCCAATCGTTTAACACGCGCACAACGCTTCCTTCCTTTGCCTCCTCTTTGCACATATAACTTGGCAGTATCGCAATACCTAGACTATCTATCGCCGCCTGTTTAATAATCGAAAACTCATCAACGAGTAGTTTAGGTTTGATGCTGAGTGTAAGTTTGGTTTTGTTTGAATTCTGTTTATAAAAATCGACTTGATTGCGATGAGCAAGATGTGACATCAGGAGTATGTTGTGTTCTGTTAGATCATCGAGATCTTTGAGTGGTGCGTTATGCTTTAGGTAGCTTGGGCTCGCATAAATATAACGTTTTGCGCAACCAAGCGATTTCGCAACAAGACCCGAGTCATCTAGTTTTCCAACACGTATCAATAAATCATATCCACCTTCAATTAAGTCTATGCGTTGATTGATAAGACGAAGATCTACATCAATATCAGGATAGTACATTAAGAATTATGATAACGATGGTCTTAGAATTTCGTTTGCAATTGATATCGATGTTCCAATACGGAGTTGCCCACCAAATTCGTTTTTCATCTCTGAGATAGAGAAGTTTGCTATGTCAATCTCTTGCTGGATTTTCCTACAATGATCGACATATTGATAACCCACTTCCGTTAGTCGTTGCGATCTCGTTGAGCGCTCTAAAAGCGTCACGTCAAAACTGTCTTCGAGTTTGGACACCTTTCGGCTCACATTTGCCTTCGGAATATCTAATTTCTCAGCAGCTGCAGTAAAACTACCTGAATCAATGACAGCTAGAAAAACTAGCATGTTGTTTAAGTCGGTCTGTTTATCAAATCTTATGGCGAATAATTGTTGTCAAAAATGAGATTGTTTTACTCAATTATGCGTATATATAATTAATTGTGGTCTGTATTTTCTCCATATTGATAGGAAAAACGTTTTAACCAGGAGATCGAGATGGAAATAATAGCGAGAGAATCATTGCCATTAGGAGGCTTTGCAGGACTAACTGAGCATAGGCTCGTTACGGATAGCCGAGTGTTTAGTCATCGAAAACCTCTTAACACTTTTGAAGGGCTAGGGCGCTTTGTTTATCTTGCAGATGCGAAATTTGATCTTTACGTCTAAACGATCTTTTTCTGAGTTACAGAGTAGTGATGAACATATCTCCACAAATATTCTTAGTGCGAGGCTCGTTCAGTTAGAGCAGGACGGGCTGATTCATAAACAGGTCGATCCGGCTGATAAACGCCGAAAAATCTATACCTTGACGCCAAAAGGTGTAGATCTCATGCCAGTTATACTCGAGATGATCCGTTGGAGCGGCAAGCATGACTCAGCGACGAATGCACCTCAAGGCTTGCTTGACCGAATCGCTAAAGAACGCGATGAATTGATCGAGGAATCGCGTCACGCGGTAGAGTAATATTTAGCGAAATCTCTGATAAAAATAAGAAAATGTTATGTATGAACGATACATATTGCCTCACCTAATTAATTGCGCCTGCGGTTCGCCTCAGATCATGAAGCTCCGAAGCCAAATCGTGCCGAAGTGTTCTGGACGCGTCTTGGAAGTTGGTGCAGGTTCCGCCATTAATCTACAATTTTATGACCCAAAAATTGTTGAGTTTGTTTGGGGGCTAGAACCTTCAATAGGAATGCGTAATAAGGCTAAGAGTAACGTAGTCCAGAGCGGAATTGACTGGCGATGGCTAGACTTGCCTGGCGAGCAAATTCCTTTGGATGATGAAAGTGTTGATACAGTTCTTCTTACTTTTACCTTGTGCACCATTGTGGATACGAGGACAGCACTTGCACAGATGCGGCGCGTATTGAAACCAAATGGCAAGCTGCTTTTCTGTGAGCACGGTCTTTCTGCAGATCTAAACGTTCAAAAGTGGCAAAACAGAATTAATCCCCTTTGGTCTAGGTTAGCCGGCGGCTGTCAGCTTAATCGCTCTATTGATCTTCTGATTAGTGATGCGGGTTTTCAAATAAGTGAGCTTTCTAAAATAAACGTTCCTAAAACGCCGTCTTTCGCGGGTTTCGTCTATATGGGTGAAGCTTCTGTTTCATAACTGAAGTCGGCACGAAATTTGTTTGTTTTTTGAGCTGTCCACATTTGTTGCCGCTGTAAAGTTTTTGTAAAGATTATTGTGCAATGTGGCCACATGTAGCCGTATTGAATGTTCGTCACATCAATCGGAGTTTAGATCGTTGAGAATACGAGGCAGCTAGGGAGTAGTCAGCGTATAACAATAATTTGAGCGGGAAGAGCTCTATAAATATAAGGGAGTAAGCGATGCTAGATAAAAGCTTGGTATCGGGTAAGGCATTTCGTGACGACAAGAATTTTCCACATGGATTTAGTCGCAGTGGGAATTTTTCTCGTAATGAGTCAGAACTACTAACACGAGGAGGCTGCTGCGCAAACAGTCTTATTGCCGGAGAAATAGAGCCAAAGGGAAAGGCTCAAAAACAGCTGATTGCAGTGTGCCGCGGTGAACGCGACGCCGAGACTGAATTTGAAAAAGTCTGGATGAAGTACGCTGATTTTATTGGTCGTAAACGCTGCGTGTTTAGCTTTGCATCAAGTGGAAATTTAGCATCATCTGAAGGCAGAGTTTACGCTAAAGACTTATTGAGTTAAGTCAGCCTGAGATACAGACCAAAGTATGGTGCTTTGGGTCAACGTCTTGCGTTCGTAATTGGTGTTTTTGTATAGTTCGCCGCTCAAAATTCATTTGCTTGAGCGGTTATGTTGCAAAACTACATCAATTATCGGAAGCCAAAAATCGTTTGGAATAATCCGAATGCGGGATTTCTGACGGCGTTTGCCGCAGCGGTAATTGTTCATCTGTTGGTAGCGATCGTTTTCTATTCGTATGCGCTAGGGCCTAAGGCGTATATCGTCGATAATTCAACGTACCGGGTTGCCTTGTCTCAACGCATTTTAGAACCCACTCCTGAGTCTATTATTGAACCCTTGTCGGCCAGTCAAGAATCGCCAAAACAGGAAGATCTTACCCCTAAATCGAAACCCGATCCTGTGGTGAAGCCTGTCGAGAAACCGGTTGTCGAACCCGAACCTCAAAAGTCAACGGAAGCCATTTTAGAAAGCGAGCCTTCTAAATCATCACCGGTTGAGACTATTCAAACAGTTGCTCCATCCAAGAAGAAAATTGCGAAGCAATCCGAAGCGAGCATCAGTGATCATTCGGATAAGGGTGAACCTGCTAATAAAGTTGCCGAAAGCAAAGCAAAAGAGCAGCCTCAACAAGATCAAAAAGAGCAGAAGGCTCCGGTCAAGAAAATTGAAGAGCCTAAAGAGCAATTTAGATCGCCAGCTTATGTGCTAGGTAGCCCTTCAAATCCCAGACCAGTTTATCCTAGCTTAGCGCGCAGGCGTGGTTGGGAAGGGGATGTATTATTAGGAGTGCATGTTGATGTTACGGGCTCGGTGACTTACGTAGAGATTCTAGAATCGAGTAATGTATCGGCTTTAGATTTTGCCGCTTATTCAACTATTTACGAAAGCTGGAGCTTCTCTCCTGCTGATGCGGCTGAAGCTTCGTTGAGAGGCTATGTTACTGTACCCATCTCGTTTAGGCTCGACTAAACGTTTTGCTCTTCATTGCAGTTCTGATCTTCGTACACTCGACCATGTTACTTCATTAGTCCCGTCACTCCTTGCCCCAGTTTTAATAAATCAATTGACTTGAAAATGTGAACTGCGTAAAGTCGCAGCCCTGCTTGAGGTGCTCAATCACTAAATCTAGTGAGCGAGTGAAACGGGAAGTTGGTTGAAGTCCAACGCTGCCCCCGCAACGGTAAGCAAGTTAAGTCGGCATCCTCGCCACTGTGCAGTAAAGCATGGGAAGGCCGTTCGACTAAGTCGAATGACAACTTGTAAGCCCGGAGACCGGCCTGAAGTGATTTTTTAGATATTGCGGAGGGCGATATTTGGGACTGATGTCTAACGAACTAGATTGTCGCTCGTTAACCATTACTGTTCTTTGCTTCTCTCTCTGCGCGATTGCTGGTGAAGTGCGTGGGTCTACGTTTAGTTTTACTTTCTCTACTTCTTGTTTCGACGTTTGCTGTTGCTGAGGAAACCGTCGAGCATGAAACCGTTGTGGTGACAGCTTCTAAGCTTGATGCCGATCATATCAATACCGAGCATACTTCAAGTCATACAACAGTAATTCGTTCTAGTGAGTTTGGTCATGAGTTCTCTAATGTCGCGGATGTGTTATCTGATCAGAGTGGCGTTCAAATTCGTCAAGTAGGTGGGATAGGTTCTTATTCGACTGTGAGTATCCGTGGGTCTAGTGCAGCACAAGTTAATGTGTTTCTCGACGGCATGTTATTGAATGATGCGCACGGAGGAATTGTTGATCTTGGCAATATTCAATTGAGCTCAATCGAGAGAATAGAAATATATCGTGGTAATACCCCAGCGCAGTTGGGCGTGTCATCAATTGGTGGTGCAATAAATCTCGTAAGCAAAAAAGGTGCTGCGAAGCCTTATCATACTGTGAGGGCGGGCTATGGATCGTTCAAAAGCCAGCTCGGCGCGTTGACCTCTGCTTTTCATTCTGGAGATACAAATTATCTTGTTAATGCAGAGTATGTTTCTAGCGACAACGACTATGAGTTTTTAAATGATCGGCAGACTCCTAACAATCCTTTCGATGATGAGGTACAGCGTCGTCAAAACGCACAATACGAGCAAGGAGCGATTCATTTATCTGCGGTCACAGATATCTCTAAGTCTTTAGATGCAAATAACGTAGTTCGCTACTCGAAGTCTTCTAAGGGCGTGCCGACTGCGCGAAACGCCAAAGATAATTCGGCGACATATGATGTTGAAACCCTATCTATTCAAAGTAAGTTGAATCATGAACTTTCTACTAGGTTAAAAGCGTCTTATCAGATTTATGGTTCGCTGTTGAAAGGCGATTATGACGACACTGAAAACAAAGTTGGTCTGTCTGCAAATCTAGAGAAATCTGAGTCATCTAATATAGGCGTTAAAACTGACTGGGCTTTATCTTCGGGTAATCATTTGTTCAATATTGCCGCACTGCTACGTTTTGAAAAATATGAAAACGAAGACCTTATTCAGAACACGTCTACGGATGCATCGCGCATGCAAACATCATTGATTGCTCAAGATGAATGGTTAAATTATGCGGGTACCTTACAACTAACCGGTAAGATTGGTCTTCGTTATTTGCAAGACGATCAAGATATTCCAAAATCAGTTAGTAATACTGAATCTTATTACGCTGCTTACAGCGGCCTGCGCTACACGTTTTTTCCATCCCTCGCACTCACCGCAAGCCTCTCTCACGAAGTCCGTCCGCCCAAACTTAGCGAATTGTTTGGTGACACCGGTTCGTTGTTAGGCAATGACGAGCTGGTCGAAGAGTATGCAACCAACGCGGAACTTGGGTTGCAGTTTTTGCAGGGGAATTCCAACCTTAACTCCTCCTTGTTTTACAGATCACTAAAAGATGCGATTGTCGTTATTTTCGATTCGCGCGGAATAGGTCGCGCTGAAAACGCTGCAAGTGCGCAGATATATGGTCTTGAAGTAGACGGGAGCATTCTATTGACTGAATTTTGGAAAG
Organism: Oleiphilus sp. HI0066; assembly: GCF_001635725.1. Taxonomy (NCBI): domain Bacteria; kingdom Pseudomonadati; phylum Pseudomonadota; class Gammaproteobacteria; order Oceanospirillales; family Oleiphilaceae; genus Oleiphilus; species Oleiphilus sp. HI0066. The sequence continues at coordinate 82,177 of NZ_LWFH01000446.1, read as the reverse complement.
CTGGGTTAAGGGCGACTTTGCAAAGTAGTGAAGACACGTCTGATATCCCAGCTTTTAAGGGGAACTCTCTCGCTGGCGTGTATGAATCTGCCGCGACTATTTCAAATGAATTGTCGGTGTTCGACTACAAGCTAAATTTGGAGTATCAACGCCAAGATGGTGGTTATTATGATCGAAGTGCGTCTGCAGAGATGCCAACAAATGAACAGATTAACGTTAGTATCGAGCGCCGTTTGGGTCAGCACAACGCAAGGCTTTCCTTAGTAAATATTACAGACGAAAGAATCGAAGATTTTAATCGTTACCCGGGTCCGGGACGACGAGCTTTCCTAACCTATAGCTATACCTTCAATTAAAGGAACTGAAAAAATGAATGCTAGACAATTAATAAAAGCGACCGCATTAGTATCTATTTCGGCATTTCTTGGCGCATGTTCAAGTAGTGATTCAACTGACAACTCTGTCGACTGTTTTGACTGCGCGGTAATTTCCACGGTATCAGCAGACTTTACATCAAGCGCTGTTCAGTTTACTGATACAATCCCAGCTTACGAAATATCTTCGGATTATGCTGCTCAAGATTTATCTGATGTACGCTTTCTAACATTTGGCGATCATTTCTATCGCATGGGGCGTTTCGGGATTAACAACTTAGCGAAATTCTCATTTGATGATGCCGAGAACCCAATTTGGGAATACTCTGTGGCTAAGGATGATAGCGATAATCCAAACCCATATACGGTGGTGTTTGTATCTGAAACACAGGCTTATGTTTTACCTTTTGGTACTGATGAGATTATTGAGATTAATCCAAGCGTTACTGATAGTAATCAACAAAGTGATTTTATCGTAGATCGCTTAGACTATTCGAAATATAGCTTTGGAAATGGAATCGGAGCATCGGATGGTTTTGTGAAAGATGGATTGCTGTACGTTCTATTAAATGGCCAAGATTCATCTTTTGTTCCGCAGACCTCTCGAATTCTTGTGATTGATCCGTCGACAAATCTTGAAGTCGACGTGAATGGTTCAGGTGAAGCGTACGACTTAACCGTCAAGAATGCCCAAGATATGGATGTAGTGGGTGGTTATATATATGTCGCTGGGGTAGGTCGTTATGCTTCATTAGATGGATCTCGCCCTGCTGAACTTACAGGTGGTATAGAGAAAGTTGATATCCGTGGCATGACTTACTTGAGTACCTTATTAGTTGACGATAATGATGCAAGCGTAAATGCACAAATTGCGGGAGTTGAAGTGTCATCATCTGATAACAAAGCATATTTAATTCGTTATAACGCTTTCCAGGATAACGACCTTATTCAGTTTAACCCAACATCTGGAGCTGTAAGTGCTTCGCCGAACGATGGATTTTCAGGTTTAGACATTAAAACAATCGAGATTGATTCAAGTAACCAACTTTGGGTTGCACTTGGCGATACAGTTAATCCTCGTATAGAAGTGATTAGCATAGCGGATGATTCATCGGTGGCGACCATCAACACTATTCGTAATCCTGTTAGAATTGAATTCGCCGATACAACTAACTAAAACACGAATTTTATGTCCACATTAATGATACAAGGCACGACCTCGGATGCAGGTAAAAGCATTCTCGTCGCCGCCTTGTGTCGTTGCCTGTATCACCGAGGAATTTCGGTGGTACCGTTCAAACCTCAGAACATGGCGCTGAACAGCGCTGTGACCGCCGATGGTGGAGAGATAGGTCGTGCGCAAGCCCTACAAGCGCAGGCCTGTCATCTTGAACCTCATACCGATATGAATCCGATCTTGCTGAAGCCCAATACAGATATTGGTGCACAAGTCATTGTGCACGGTAAGGCTAAAGGTGATATGGATGCAGTCAGCTATCACCGTTACAAAACCCGGGCGATGGACGCGGTCCTCGAATCTCATCAGCGGCTCGAAGAGCAATATCAGTGTGTCATTGTGGAAGGTGCAGGCTCCCCGGCCGAGATAAATCTTCGCGATCGAGATATCGCTAACATGGGCTTTGCTGAAGCGGCTGATTGCCCTGTCATTATTGTCGCTGACATCGATAAAGGAGGTGTGTTCGCGCAATTAGTGGGGACTTTAGATCTTCTTAGCGAAAGTGAGCAAAATCGCGTTGTGGGTTTTGTGATTAATCGATTTCGGGGCGATATAAAACTCTTAGAGAATGGACTCGAATGGTTAGAACAGCGCACTGGCAAACCTGTATTGGGTGTTTTGCCTTATCTTCATGGTTTGAATATTGATGCAGAAGATGCGTTGCCAGATGACAACTTGAAGCAAGACGGTGAGTTTCGTGTTGTAGTGCCAGTGCTTCCGCGCATTAGTAATCACACAGATTTCGAGGCTTTGCGTTTACATCCAGAAATAAACTTTACTTATGTTCCTCCGAATGGAGACATCCCTCCTGCAGATTTAATTATCCTTCCTGGTTCTAAGTCGGTTCGCGCTGATCTAGCCTTTTTGCGTGAGCAAGGATGGGAAGATGCAATAAATAAACATCTTCGATACGGTGGGAAAGTACTCGGCATCTGCGGCGGTTATCAAATGCTGGGCCAAAGCATTGATGATCCTGATGGTATTGAAGGCGATCCAGGTTTATCTCAGGGCTTTGGGTTCTTGGAACATCATACAATGCTTACAAAAGAAAAAGCGCTTGTTCGGGTAAGAGGGCAGTTTGCCTCAGATGGTGTTGCCGTCCAAGGTTATGAGATACATGCTGGTCGTACGCATGGTGAATCATTAGATAGGCCGTTTATTCACTATGAGAATGGTAATTCAGACGGCGCTGTGAGCCTTGATTCAAATATTGCGGGGACATACTGGCATGGTCTTTTAGATACACCTGATGCGCTTACTTCTGTGCTTAATTGGGCGGGCTTTAAAGTTAAAGAACAACTTGACTATCAAGCTGTTCGTGAAGCTTCAATTGAGCGTTTGGCTGTTGCATTTGATGAAAGCATCGATATGGAGAATGTGCTCAGTTTCTTGGAGTTAGATGAATGAAGCATCTAGTCCTTGGGGGTGTTAAGTCTGGAAAAAGTCGATATGCAGAGACTCTTGCTGCAGATGTAGCTAGCAAAACTAAATTTAACGTTGCATTAGTCGCAACCGCACAAGCTCTTGACGAAGAAATGACTCAGCGTATTAGCAAGCATCAAATCCAGAGACCGGATAATTGGGTGGTGATCGAAGAGCCTGTCGATCTTGCTAAAGCTTTAAGAGATTTAGATGCAGACCCGAGCGTAGGTGTTATCGTGATTGATTGCCTAACACTATGGTTGACCAATTTGCTTGTAAAACCTGAGGTTGTTGACCATAAAGATTCGTTTATTTCTGTGTTTAAGGGGCAACTAGAGACGACAGATACACCTTGTATTTTGGTGTCTAATGAAACCAATATGGGACTCATTGGTATGGATAAACTTACCCGTGATTTTTGTGATGAAGCTGGACGCTTGCATCAATCCCTAGCGACTATCTGTGATCATGTGAGTTTAGTCGTCGCCGGTTTACCCCTTTCAGTGAAGTGAGCTGGTTATGTATCTTTTATCACCAGATCTGCTTTCGCCAACCTTGAGCGCATTCGCTGAGCTTTCGTTTTTCCCGATTTTTACTAATCCGGTTTACGCTTCAATGTGTGTCTTGTTGGCTTTTGTATTCGATTCGATACTTGGTGAGCCAAAAAAATATCATCCGATCGTTGGCCTTGGAAATCTTATCGCGGTCGTTGAACGAGCTTTTTATCCTGAGAATAACAATAGACCTCGATTGCTAATTAGGGGTGTGAGTGCGGCGTTTATTGTGCATAGCTCACTGTTTATTTGTATTTTGCTAGTGGTGTTGGCGCCGTCAGCGATCATAGAGAGTGATAACGTACATGTATGGTTTGGTATGCTGTCGGTCATTATCTTGTATATATGTATTGCTCCTCGCTCTTTGATTCAGCACATTTCTTCAGTCGAAACGACTCTCGCGAGTGGAAATGTTGAAAATGCTAGAGTTGCTCTTTCAAGGGTGGTCAGTCGCGATACGTGTTCGCTTGAAGAACCAGAGATTGCCAAAGCGGCGATTGAAACACTTACCGAGAACGAAAATGATGGAGTGATTGCGCCTTTGTTTTGGTTCCTTATTGGAGGCCCGATTGGTGCCGTATTTTTTAAAGTATCTAATACCTTAGATTCAATGTGGGGCTATCGTAACACTCGGTATAATTATTTTGGACGTTTCTCCGCGCGCGTCGACGACGTCCTTGGTTATATTCCTGCACGCCTTTGCGCTTTGATTTTTTCGATTTCAATTCGCCGTTTTGTACAAGCATTAAGAAATGGGCGAAATTGGTATAGCCCAAACGCTGGTCCAGTGATGGCCGCTGGTGCACTAGCATTGGGTGTCTCCTTAGGAGGGCGGGCTGTCTACGATGGTTCAGTTAAAATACGTCCAGTTTTGGGAGCCGGCCCCGAGCCAACACCTCTCGATTTAACGCGATCAATCACAATGATTCGCTGGATACACAGGTGCCTAATGTTAGGCTTTTCTGTGCTGTTTCTAGTGTCGCTAGTATTGGGCTGGTGAACGGTATGTCTTCGCAAATTAAAAATGCAACGATGTTGCGGGTAGAACATTTAAGTTGGACAGCACCAAGCAGAGGATTAGCATCCCCAGTAAAAATTCTTGATGATGTTTCATTTAAAATCGAGACGGGCAAGTTTGTTGGCCTTATTGGCCCAAACGGCGCAGGGAAGTCCTCTTTGATGCGATGTGTCTATCGAGTAACTAAACCCACTGAGGGCGAAGTGTTTGTGGATGAACAGAATGTTTGGGAATTGAGTGCGAAACAATCTGCCCTAAAAACCGCTGTTATTCTTCAAGAACAAAATGACTATATGGGCTTAACTGTTCATGATGTTATCGCACAAGGGCTGACGCCCCATAAGGGCTTGTTTGAATGGAATACTCGAGATGATGATGCCTTGATCGCGCAGCTCCTCAAAGAGATGGAGCTTAGTGAACTTGCAGAGAAGCCCTTTTCAGTTCTGTCAGGCGGCGAAAAGCAAAGGGCTTATTTAGCACGAGCCTTGCTCCAAAAGCCGCAGCTACTCATCATGGATGAACCGACTAACCATTTAGATATTCATTTTCAGTTAGAGGTGCTTCGTAAAGTTAAGGCCCTTCCGGTGACGGTCTTTGCTTCATTTCATGATTTGAATTTAGCGGCTGCGTTTTGTGATGAAATTATTGTCTTAAATCACGGAAAATTATGCGCCCAAGGTTCTCCGGAAGATGTACTGAACGAGGATCTTATTAGTGAAGTATATCGGACATGCTGTGTCGTCGATCGCCATCCTTTATATGACCATCCGCGCGTTAGTTTCGCCTTTCAAGACGGAGTTCACCGTCAGTGATAGGCATAACGCGAACAACTGTTTTTATAAGCCTTTGCGTGGCTGTGGCCATGTTCAGTCTGTTTGTTTCTGTCGTCTTCGGTGCGGCGAGCATTACTTTTAATGACGTGCTTTCGAGTACTTTCAGCCTTCTGACAGGCCAAGAATCTGAAATCAGTGCGATACGTGAACGTATTATATGGGAGTTACGTGCCCCAAGAGCGGTATTGGCGTTTCTTGCGGGAGCAGGTTTGTCCCTTGCTGGTGCGGTACTTCAGACCGTCACGAGAAATCCCCTGTCAGATCCATATTTGTTTGGTATTTCCTCCGGTGCATCCTTTGGGGCTGTGCTGGTGATTGCGGCGTTGTCAGGCACTAGCGTATCGGCAATTTCTGGATTTTCAGAATATAGTATTGCGGTTGGTGCGTTTGCTGGCAGCCTTTTTTCGGTAGTAATCGTCATCGCACTCGCAGGGCGAAGCGGAAACGTTGAACGTATGTTGCTTGCGGGTGTCGCGACGTCCTTCATGTTTAGTGCGGCGACAAGTTTAGTTTTGTATTTGTCTGATCCCTTGGCAGCTGCATCACTTATCTTTTGGACCTTAGGAAGCTTTGCTCGCGCGGAGTGGGCTTCAATAGGACCGGTGATTGTCGTTTTACTGATTAGCTTGCTTTGCTTCTTCGCCTTTTCTCGGCCTCTAAAAACCATGTTGGCTGGAGATGAAAATGCAAAGGCGCTTGGTGTTAATGTCGTACGCTTACGCCTTGGGATGCTGGTGATGAGTTCGCTAATGACCGCAGTGTTGGTCGCAAATTGCGGTGGCATCGGTTTTGTTGGCTTGATGATTCCTCATATTGTTCGAAGATTAGTCATTGGATTACGTGTTAACTTGTTTGTTGCTGTGGCCATGGTGGGTGGTATTTTCATGATTTGGGTGGATGTGCTTGCTCGGGTCTTGCACGAGGGAACAGAGCTGCCAATTGGCGTAATTACAGCAGCGCTGGGGAGTGCTTTTTTCTTACTAGTGCTAGTGCGAAGAGATGCACGTTCATGACTGATATTTCGAAACCTAGGCCAAAACATGGTGGAGACCTTTCGTGCTTGAGATATGAGCGGGATTTGCAAGGTAGCATTTTAGATTTATCGAGTGCGGTCAATCCTTTTGCCTATGACAAACTAGATAACGAGCCAGAACAATGGAAATCTCTCCCGAATATCTCGCCCTCTTTGAAAGAGAGGGTTGCGCAATACTATGACAATGAGAACTTCCTCCTGACACCAGGTTCTCAGTGGGCTATTGAGTATCTGCCTAAGCTATTCAAGCAACAGCTCGATAAGTCTTTGTCAGTTGCGGTGCCGAGTGAGGGTTATGCTGAACATCGCTATCATTGGCAAAAAGTGGATGCACGACTGTATGAGTATGACGTCTTGGCTTCTAATGAACTAATCGAAGCTGTTGATATTTGTGTTGTGATCAATCCAAATAATCCAAGTGGAGACTTTCTTACCGCAAAAGAAATTATTACGTTAGCCGAGCGAATGACCGCGGCTGGAAAATGGATGATCATTGATGAGGCTTTTGTCGATTTTCATCATGAGTTTTCCGTGTCGAGTTACGTTGGTAAGCCCGGGCTAGAGAACTTAATTGTTCTACGCTCGTTCGGTAAATTTTCAGGTCTTCCTGGCGCGCGTATCGGAGCGGTGGGTGTTTCTACTCAGTTACGCCATGTCGTAAAGAGTGACATCCCATTGTGGGGCATTAGCGGGCCATCTTTAACGCTGTTTGAACGTGTTGTAGCAGATCAGGCATGGTTGCGTTCTGCTTGTGAAGAAGTGACAGTTTGGTCTCGCAAATTAGATGTTGTGTTACGGCGATACTTTAGTGATGTAAACAGCGCAGTAAAGCTATTTTCAATAATCAGAACACCTGACGCACTCATTATATTCGAACGGCTACTGAGTGATGGCGTGTATGTCCGTTTGTTAGATAACGGTTTAGGCCTTCGTGTTTCTGTTCCGAAAAACGAAGCAGAATTAAATTACCTAGAAACTGCGCTCGCGCGCGCCTTTAATAGAGAAGATATTAGTGCTTAAGTTTAGTGTTTCTGTGTTTTTGCTTTTGTTCGTATCCATGGTTGCGAATGCTAAACAGGTAGAACGTATTATTGCGTTGTCGCCGCATTCGGTTGAGATACTTTTTTTGTTAGGCGTAGGTGACAAGATTGTCGGAACGGTCGATTTTGCGGACTATCCAGAAGAGGCTAAATCGATTCCGAGGATCGGCGGGCATACTGCTATCCAGATTGACCGGGTACTTGAACTTGAGCCAGATATAGTGATTGCCTGGGAGAGTGGTAATCCAACACGAGACATCGAACGAATCAAAGAGTTAGGTATCGTCGTGTATGAAAGTACAACGAAAGAACTCGAGGATATTCCGCAAGAGATATTGAGAATAGGCGATAAGGTTGGACGTTCAGCTGAAGCTCAGGTGCAGGCGCAAAACTATCGGGAGCGTCTAGATTCTTTACGTGACAATTATCAGTCTAGAAAACCTGTCAGTTTCTTCTATCAATTGTGGTCTAAGCCATTACGTACAATGGCTGCAGGGAGTTGGATTAATCAAATGTTCGCAGGTTGCGGTGCTGTAAATGTCTTCGACGACCCTTCAATGGATTACCCGCAAGTAAGTTTAGAATCCGTGATTGATTTGCGTCCAGAGGTCATCGTTGTGCCAACGCATCACGGTACAGAAATGGACTTGAATATGTGGAATGACTGGCCTGAGATTCCTGCGGTTAAAAACGATCATATCGTATTTTTTAATGGTGACTTATTGCACCGGTTTTCATATCGAACACTCTACGGCATGCAGCAAATTTGCGAAGTGTTTGATGATATTAGACAAAGCAAAAAGTAGCGCATTGATAAGCGTAGCTTTAAACAAAGTAAGAGAAGGTTTATGACAGACGAGAATGCTAAAAACGAATCGCACAAGAAAGCGATGCAAAAGCAAAAAGAAAAAGTAGACGCGCATATTGCAGCGGCTGATGAAGAACGCGGTATTTCTTTGCTACTTACCGGTAACGGCAAGGGCAAAAGCAGTTCTGGGTTTGGAATGGTATTACGTGCCTTAGGGTATGGGCATAAAGTTGGCGTTGTTCAATTTATTAAAGGTGCTCAGCTTTCAGGAGAAGAGATCTTTCTAAAAGAGAAGATGCCAGAAGTTGATTTTTACCAGATGGGTACTGGGTTTACTTGGAATACGCAAGATCGAACGGCTGATATTGAAGCTGCTCAAGCGACCTGGGTTGAAGCCGAACGTATGTTGAAAGACGAAAGTATTGATCTCGTTTTACTTGATGAATTGACCTATATGATTGCCTATAAGTATCTCGATGAGCAGATGATTTTGGATGCAATCGCGAACCGACCACCCGAGCAGAGTGTGATTGTTACGGGTCGTGGCGGTGGTAGCGCTTTAAGAGATTTGTGCGATACCGTTTCTGAGGTGAAGGAAGTGAAGCACGCGTATAAAGCAGGTGTGAAAGCACGTAAGGGTGTTGATTACTAGAATGAGCTTTGCCGATAGCGTTCAGCGAAAAATAGATACCAAGACCAAGCCTATTGGTGCGCTTGGAGATATTGAGGCGTTAGCGAAACAAGTGTGTTTAATTCAGCAATCGCTGGAACCTCAACTCACCAAACCGACCATGCTGGTTTTCGCAGGCGATCATGGTATCGCCGGAGAAGGCGTGAGCGCATATCCGCAGGAAGTGACTTGGCAAATGGTCATGAACTTTGTTGCTGGAGGTGCTGCGATCAATGTATTTACGATCCAGAATGGTATGGATCTTCAGGTCGTTGATGCAGGTGTTAACTATGAATTTCCTGATGATTTGCCGATCGTTTATCGCAAGACAGCAAAAGGAACACGTAACTTTTTAGTTGATCAGGCGATGACCGAGTGGCAACTGAATCAATCCTTACAATCAGGCGCGGATGTTCTTGGTGAGTTGCATGATAAAGGCTGCAATGTTGTTGGGTTTGGTGAAATGGGTATTGCAAATACGGCATCTGCAGCTGCTCTTATTTCCCAGTTAACTGGGATTCCGGTATCAGAAATAGCTGGTCGCGGTACGGGGCTTAATGACCGTCAACTGAGTCATAAAATTCAGGTACTTGAAAAGTCTTTTACCTATCATGGTGAGTTAGATGGTGTTCACGCAGTACTCCAAACGTTTGGTGGTTTTGAAATAGTACAAATGGTTGGTGCGATGCTCGAAGCAAGCAAACGTAATGTGCTGATATTGGTTGACGGCTTTATTGCGAGTGCCGCATATTTATGTGCATACAAGCTGGACCCTTCGATTAAGGACAATGCCGTGTTTTGTCACTGCTCTCAGGAGCAAGGGCATAGAAAGCTGTTAGATTATTTAGGCGTCAATGCGCTACTAGATTTGAATCTTCGCTTGGGTGAGGGCTCAGGATGTGCTTTGTCTTATCCGCTTGTAAAGGCGGCTGTATCGTTTATTAATGAGATGGCTAGCTTTGAAGATGCGGGCGTCTCAGACGCTTAAGCCAAACGAGCCTCGATCATGATTAAACGACAGCTTCAACTAATCCATTATGCTTTGATGTTTTATACGCGCATCCCTTTGCCATCTTTGAGCAATGTAGATCAGAGCACGCAAGACCATGCCAGCCGCTATTTTCCCCTTGTCGGCTGGCTGGTTGGTTCAACGACAGCTCTCGCATTCATCCTTTTAAGTCATATATTTTCTCAAGAGCTAAGTATTCTTCTCGTCATATTACTTGGCATATACATGACGGGCGCCTTTCATGAGGATGGTTTGGCTGATACCTGTGATGGTCTTGGTGGTGGTTGGTCACAAGAGCACATCCTGAATATTATGAAGGATAGCCGTTTAGGTACCTATGGTGCTGTTGGGCTATTCTTCGCACTGGCGTTAAAGTTCATCGCACTGATGCAATTACCTGCTGATTATGTACCGGTTGTTATATTAGTTGCTCATGTTTTTTCGCGTTGGTATAGCGTTCTGGTAATGCGAATGATGCAGTATGTTCGTTTGGATGAAACTAGCAAGGCTAAGCCGATTACAAAGCGTTTTGGTAATAAAGATTTTTCGATAGCAACGGTTTTATCATTTCCTGCATTAATCTTACTTCCTCCTAATACTATAATAGCTGTCGTACTTATGGGATTGCCGGTTTACTATCTGGCGATCAAACTTAAACGGTGGTTAGGCGGCTACACTGGAGATGCGCTGGGCGCAATCCAACAGATCTCCGAGATTGGGTTCTTGTTGGCTGTTCTAGCATTATTACGCCTAGCTTAATGTTCTCAAACCTCACGCGCATATTGCCATGAATGATTCTTCTGACCCTACGTTTTCCTATACTCGCGCAGAAAAAACAGCCATTTATAAAGTCATGGCGGAACGCCGAGATATGCGGCATTTTAATAACGAGAAGGTTTCCGAAGACCTTATTAGCAAGCTGCTATATGCGGCTCATATGGCTCCGAGTGTTGGTTTAATGCAGCCGTGGCGTTTTATCCGAATTCGCAATACTGAAAAGCGTGAAGCGATTCAAACGCTAGTAGAGAATGAGCGCGATCTTACCGCTGCTGCATTAGCCTCTCGCAAAGCTGAGTTTCTTAAACTCAAAGTAGAGGGTTTAAAAGAATGTTCAGATGTCATTGTTGCGGCACTGCCCGATAAGCGTGATGAACATGTATTTGGGCGACGAACATTACCAGAAATGGATTTGGCTTCGTTGTCTTGCGCTATTCAAAATATGTGGCTTGCCGCGCGTGCTGAGGGAATTGGTATGGGATGGGTCTCCATTTTTGACCCTGAGGCGCTAAAAACGGTTTTAAACATGCCGCCCGATAGCCATCCTGTCGCGATTCTATGCATTGGTCATGTAGATGCTTTCTATGAGAAGCCCATGCTCGTTATGGAGGAGTGGGCGACAGAGCGTAGCTTAGATGAGTTCGTGTTTGAGGACGAATGGCAATACTAAGCTTAGCCTACAATCAAAGGATAGATTTTAACGATATTGCCACGACGATTCCTAAATAATTACCGAGAACATAGCCAGTAATTGCCGCGCAAAAACCGGGCACCAATAAGGCTTGATTGCGAAGTGCTCCAACAATCACTGGGATAAAAGGTACAGACATTATTGCTGCGGAAGATGTGACCAAGAAAGTGTCTACATCAATCTTGAAAACGCGACAGAGTCCCGCATGAATTGTCATAGCGCCAATTAGCATTAAGCCAATGTAGCTAAACAGAGCCCAATTTAAATCTGCTAGAACACTTAAGTTCGTCATACTTCCCATCGTAAAGCAGAACACAAGTACTAGGTACATTCCAACGCGAAAGCTCACTGTTAAACGACGAATTTGAGGAATGAACGAAGCAAGCATTCCGAGCGTTGTAATGAGAATGATTGTTCCTGATGATTTCATTGAACTGGGCAAGAGACTCGCCAAGCCAAGTGCTAAACCAATGATTAGTAGCGAGAGCACTGCCGTAATTATACCTTCTTTTAAACCTCTGAGCGTTCCAAGTACTTGGTAACTTGCTGAGGTTTCTTCGCCCAAATGTGCAAACTTGTTTTCCGACTTGTTAAGTACGTCCTGAGCTGCTGGTAATAAGACTTTGGTGAATAGCGGTTTGGCGAAACTTAAGACAAATAGCAAATATATCGCAGATAATAGAATGTCATAGCTAGTCATCATCACGAATATATCTTTATCACCTTCTATGGCTGCGTTGATTGCGGCCATGTTTGGCCCTCCGCCCGTATAAGCACCAACAGATAAGCCTGCTACCTGCCATAAGCCTTCGATGTGTCCTTGAAAAATAAAACTGAGGATAAACGTACAAATAATGATTGAAGCAAAAGCCATCAACATAGATTTACTAGATGAACCTGCTTGGGTAAAAGCACTTTTTAAATCTATAGAAAATACGAGTAAGGGTAGCGCAAGAGCGATTGTGAGTTCTGTAATTTGGGTTTGAATATTGATAAGCGAATTGGACACAAAAGGCGAGACATCGGTAATAGAACCGGTTAGTGTGTTCAAGAGAATCCCGCTCGCAAAACAAACCAATACCAGTCCTGCTCGATCAATTAGAGCATGACGCAGTCCTAGCGTAATTGCGATTGCAGGAAAAACTATGCATAAAAGGGCGATACAAACTTCAATCATTACGACTCTCGAGATTTACCTTTTTTATTAGCATCAAGTCTGACTTGAGTCGCTTGATAAACCGGCCAGTAGTCGATTTCGTTATTTGGTTTGATTAACAGAAGTTCTCCAAACTGGAGCATGACCGCCTCGCTTTGGGTCGGACGAAATAAAACGCAGTCACCAGGCTTTAGAGTGTCGTTAGTGTGCGATATAAATTCTTGATTGCTCGATCGACCAAACAAGGAGTTAGTCTTGAAACCCTCTGGATAAAATGGACTCGCCATCCAGTTACCTCCGTAAATATATGCACCTTTATTAGGGACTTTACCGATAAAGCGAAATAGTGAATTCAATGGGGTATTGAAGGGCTGAGGTAAGGGGAGTTGTGGTTTTTCGACTGCCTTTAGTATTGGTGTTGCAATGAACAATGCTGGCTTGAACTCGTTCAAATGAGGAAGCTCAAAGTCTTCAGGTTTTACAAAGATAGATCCAATCGAAATATCATTAATGACATCGTTGCCCTGATACTCAGTGAAAGTTGTACTGCCAGCGCTATTAAATGTTAGCTCTTCTTGATTGCCAAAACGCTCTGCAATCGCTTTGAAGCGGCGATATTTCTCTGTGACCTGTTTAAGTGCTAATTTCATACCCCCGAATACATCAGGGATTTTAGACGCATGAGCTTCATAGCCCATGAGACCTGAGAAACTTAGATTCTCTGAATCTGCGATGGTAAGTAACGCGATTTTTAGTTGATCTTCGTGAGCGAAACCCCCGCGGTTCAGACCTATATTGATCTCTAAGTTAATACGAATGTTTATGTTCAGCCGCTCAGCAATTTCCAAATATGCGTCTAAGTGTTCGTGAGTATCGATTAGCCACTGAACATTATCTAGCACTAAACCTTCTTGAAGAAATTCAGTCGCAAGGTGCTCAAAACTTGCCGGGGGCATGGGCTTGCCTAACAGAATATCTGCCTTGGGAAAGATTTTTGCGGTCTGCTTGATAAAAGGTCCGTGAAAACACATGAACCGTGAGCAATTTAGTTGATCACTAATGTATTTAATTAACTCAGCACACGGTAAAGATTTGACGACTAAGCGTATGCTTTTATCGCCATCAATGCGACGACGAACGCTTGCAATATTTTCATTCAAAACTGACTGTTCAAGCACGAGTGTGGGCTGAAGAATATAAGGTGAAATTGATTCGCAGAGTTGATTAGGGCTCATTACGCTTTTTCTTTGTGACTGCAGATCAAAGTGTAAATTAAGCTAATCAACCGGAACAATATTAAAGAAGGTCAAAATCAAACGTTGTTTATTAAATGAAATAACTCAAGCGTTTTCGCGCTCATTCACGACGATGCTCGATTTATTGAATGTGCATTTGAATACCGCGCCTTTTAACGTTGAAGGCGTGTGCTCAGTGAGCTCTATGCTTCCGTTGTTTCGCTCAATAACTCGTCTAACAAGTGCAAGTCCAATCCCAGATCCTTCAGATTTATCACGTGACTGCCCGACTTCAAACGGCATAAATATCGAATTTAACTGATCTTCGTTAATTCCCTTTCCACTGTCACTAAACGTCATTTCTAAGGACGTGTTTAATTGTTTGAATTCCAACTTGATATATAAATCGCTATCTGCGCCACTATGAAGAATACTGTTTTTTATCAGGTTGCTTAACACCAATTCAAACAAGGTTCTGGATACATGTAGCTTGGCATTTGGTGCGATAATAATGTTTACATTTAGTGGTGAGTCGAAATTATTTACTAATTCCCTTGCGCACAGATTCGGATCTATTAATTTATTGTCATCAGCACTGTGCTTGTCAGCACGAAAGAAAATTAATAGGTCTGAGAGTAGGTTTGATAGTCGCGTTGATCGGCTCTTAAGAAGCGAAAGATGTTCTCTAACGTTATTATGATTATCGGTGGCTAAGTCTTCTTCGGCCCATTGAATGAGATTTTTCATTCCATTTAGAGGAGCGCGCATGTCGTGACTTGCTAATGAAACGAATGTCTCTAAATTCTGATTTGCGTCGGCTAGTGCTTCGTTTTTATCTTGAAGCTCGGTATATGCTCCCTTCAGAGCCCTGTTTAAGTCTTTGTTTTTATCTAGCTCGGAAGAGATTGTCATTCTACTTTTCACGAATGCTATCAAGCAGAGCAAGGTGAGTAATGAGAGAATAATCAGACCGATATTTTGAGTTTTGACGCGTTCTTGCTCGTGCCAAAGTTGTTCTACCATTTGGATGCTCGGCGTCATCCAATTTTTGATCGATCGGTCTATCGTTCCATCGGCATAAAGTATTGCAAGGCCCTTATTAATTTGATCCAAAATTAAGTCATTGCCTTTTTTAACAGCGATGCGTGAATAGCTTTTTGGTAATGGACTAGAAATGCTTTTTAAGTTTGCAATTCTAGAATTGAAGATCGTATTCATTCCGACGAGATGATCAACGAGGACGGCATCAATGTCTCCGTTTATGACGCCGCGCATTCCTTCTTCCCACGAGCTTACCAACGCCAATGGGATATCGTTACGTTTGAGGTAACTGTAGGGGTAACCCTTGGCCTCAACACCGATAATCATGTTATTTAGATCAATATTATTTTCGTCGAAGTTAGAATCCCGATGCACGAATAAGTGGAATTCTGAAACAACGAGTTCTGTTGAAAAATCTAATATCTTTTCTCGTTCAGGATTGGTGTTGATATGCAACAAAGCATCAACACCACCTTTTAATATTTGTTCTTGCGCTTGCGCCCAGTTCATTCCGATAACACAAGTCGGTTCACTAATATAGCTTTCGAGCTGTTTTGCTATATCAAATACGATTCCTGAAGCATTCTCATTCTCTTGAATGAAGTAGGGAGATATCGATTCATTCGCGGCAAAAATCAACGTATTCTCTGGGCATTCTTTCGCGTGAATAATGGGGCTGACAAGGTAAACTGCGAGAAAATATGCCAAGTAAGTAAAGTATCTATATTTATTGTTTTTATACATTTTGAAACTTAAGGGATCAGTGGAAACACAAGTTTATATATGCTAAGTATAGTTCATTAAATGAACGGGTACGGTGTTCATATGCGAATTTTAATTGTCGATGACGACGTAGTTGATCAGATGGCTATTTTTCGGGCGCTCCCAAAAAAGTTCGTTATCTCTCAAGCAGAATCCGTAAAAATGGCCCGACGAGCGCTTGATGCCACTTCATTCGATTGTGTTATCGTTGATTACTCAATGCCTTTGCAAAAAGGCACCGATTTAGTTTCCAAATTTAATTCCTACGAGAAGGTTACTCCTGCCATTGTTATGGTGTCACATAGCGATGAAAAAAACATTGAATATGAAGCCTTGTCTCAAGGCGCACACGAATTCTTGTGTAAATCGGAATTAAGCCAGTCCTCTTTAGTGAATACGATCGATAAAGCGGTTACACGAGCGCGTTATATCAACGACGCAAGATTGCGGCATCGCGAAGCCCATGAAGATGCGAATACAGATTCACTTTGTAATATTCGTAATCGACGAGGGCTTAATTTGGAGCTTGCTGACATCGAAGGCGTAAGAGGAAGTTACGAGCTAGTTGTTATAGATGTTGATAATTTTAAGGGGATTAACGACACCTTCGGTCATTTGGTTGGCGATCAAGTTCTACGTTTTATCGCAAACAAATTATCAGCTATGGATTCAGATAATCTGATCACCTTCCGCTTAGGCGGAGATGAATTTGGTGTGTTAAAGATAAATGATGATTCGTTTGATGGAAAGGTCGTTGATAGTCTCGAGTTGCAATTGCAACAGGAAATAAAACACGGCTCTATAAATCTAAAAGGTATAGATATCTCCTTCTCTACAAGTCTCGGAATTGCGAAGTGCATTGATCAAATATTCACTTGGGATCAGTTGTACGATGACGCAGATCAAAATCTATATCACGTGAAAAAAAGCCTAACGCACTAAGGTATATTTGATATCAATTCTGTCGCGATACTGAGTGTTTTGCCTGTCTTTTTAATTTCGGTTTCTGGCAATATATCAAGGCTAGGCCATAACCCGTTTCCAAGCGCGTTGATATATCCCTGATTCAATCCTGCACTTTGCATAAGGGCCTGTGTGTTCTTAAAGTCATAACAGAGACGATGCCAGCTGACCTCTAAACCTTCTGCATTTGGTGTTATTAGCATATACCAGACATCTGCAGTTGCGTCATTTGCGGGCATTCCAATAACGCCGGCATTCAACCATGCCTTGTCTTCAATCAACTCTCCAAAAGGCAAGCCACAATGTCCGCCAATAATTATGTCGGAGTCGGTTTGCTTAAGTTGCTGTAGTTTGTCCGTCGTAGAGCTTGACCTAAAGATAAATTGACTCTGTTGGTTCACTCCGCCATGGATGACAATGATGGTTTTACCGTGGTAGTTAATCTTTAGATTATTGGGAAGGTCTGCCATCCAGACTTTCTGATCTTCACCAATTCTTGCTTTAGAGTATTCGTACCATTGTTTTGACGCGAGGTCGCACGACGAGTTTTCCTCAAATCCGCAGCCACAATCGAATTTATCGTTTCCTAATGCGTCTTCACAATTGCCTTGTACAACGTGAATACCCCAATCATGAATTAAGTCAGTACACTCTCGCGGCGAGGCGCAATATGCAACAATATCGCCTGTGCAAATAACGTTGCTTTTGGGAATTTTTAGCTCAACGGCTTTTTCACGAATTGCCAGAGTGGCGGCCAAATTACTATATGGCCCGCCAAACACGAGTAAGGGTAAGTCTTGTCTTACTTCAATGAGCACACTAGACCCCTGACAATTGTTGGGTGCGTGGTTTATTCATAATTAGAGAAATAAAGAATGCAGTGCACCCAATCGCTAATACGCTCAATGAAATCCACAGAAGCTTCGTATATTTATGTGCGTCACCGAGTAATGCTGTATGCCCTGATGATTCAGTAAAATATAAGGCAGCACCGCCGATAGCGCTAATGAATGAGCATAAGTAAGCCCAAGGTGATATATGTTCATTACCCGCCCAAATGCAGAAAAATATTACTGGCGCAAGGTACATTGAAGCTGTGCCGCTTACTGCTACTGCACTAAAGATGTCTTTGTTACCCAAGAAGACCATTGCGATGCCTAAAATCATGAAGGCAAGCATGATGATTCGTCCATTAGTGATAGTCGCGGCCATCACTTTCATATCAATGACAACGAGTTTTGCAGAGCTAGATAATGTGCTGTCGAGCGTTGATAAGGCAGACACCACGAGTGCAATATTAAATAGCAGCATCATATTGTCGCCGAGAATTCGTTCTAAGGTGACGTTCATAGAATCGCCGTCCAAAGCATTTGCCCCAGCAATTATGCCAAGAGAACCGAAAGCAATGATGCATAAAATACTAATCCACGCAGCATGCAAAAAACTACGCTTAGTTGTATCTCTGTCGGCGATAAAACCTCTATCCATCATGACTGGATCGTGAAGTGGATAGCTCCAGACCTGCAGCAGCGCTACAGCAAGTAGGATTGGCCCAGGGTTAGTTACATCAAACTCGACAAAATTCAGCGCTTCTACGCTGTAGAGGCCATCACCTAATGCACTAACTACAAGTAAGGCTAGAACTGCGATGAAAATTAGCATTTGCATAACATCTGTTTTTAGCGACGCATGTAAGCCTCCTAACATCGAGTAAATCATAGCAATGGCAGCAAAAGCGACAACGGCGATGGTATAGCTACTCGTGCCAGCGGCTCCAAATAGAATTCCGATCACTAGAATGTTTGCGAAGACTTCGCTTATCAGACGCAATCCAACCACAAAGTTGTAACAGTGCGTGCCTAATTTGCCGAAACGATCCTCTAGGAAGGATTGGACGCTATTGAATCCGTGTTTAAAACGAATTGAATCAACGATGGCTGCTCCAGTTAGGAATGATAAGTAATAAGCCGCATAAGCAATCGTTCCCCATATGCCGTAATAAAATCCTAGTATGGCTGCGTTAAGTAGAGATCGAGCAAAAATCCAAGTCGTGACTTGGCTGAGCACTAAAGTGAACAGAGATGGAGCCTGACCTTGTGGGCTGAAACCGGAAAAGAAACCTTCGTTAGATTTTGCTTTCGGTGAGATTGCGATTGATAACAAGGCGAGTGCAGCAACAACAATTGGTAGGGTTGCGCTCATGAGAAAGACTCCGTGTGTTTATTATGTTGTAAAATGGTCTACTTCTAGACTTCTAGACTTCTAGACTTCTAGACTTCTAGACTTCTATCGAACCGATTGGTTCAAATCCTGTGTAATTAAAAACTATTTGTAGGATTTCTTATCATCGACCACATAGGTGGACTTCCTTTTCCTAGATCGATCTGGCCAATACTCTCAAAGCCAAAGCGTTGATAGAACATTAAATTTTCTTCTTTGCTGTTCTCTAGATAGATCGGCATATTTGCGCTTTCAGCGGTCTGTATACATCTATTCATGAGTAAGGTGCCGTAACCTGAGCCCCTCGCTTCTTTAACCGCGCCAATTCCAAGAATATAGTAATGCGGTATAGATGGGGTATGTCGTACAACAAGCGTTTCCGCGCGAATTCCACGTAATACGCTCTTAAAACCGCCGCTTGAGATCATTGCTGGAACTAAAGGTAATGACGATATGACAGGCACATGCTTACTGATTCCTGGTTTCAGAAATAATACTGCCGCTTTATTGTCTGGGGTTGCATAGCTGTCGCTGTATTTAAGATATATGCGTTTAGCATAAAGGCCGAAAAACAGGCCGATGTTCATGCTAGGTCCAAATATCCAACGTTGAATCGGGTCGTCATCGAAAACCTTTCCCATGATATCAACTACACGCTGATAATCATTTGGTCCAAGTTGCTCTAGTTCTGTCATCTATATCGGTACTGTCTTAATTTTGTGTGATCAAGATATGTTATTCGCTGAGAAGAATGAAGTTAACAAGTATGTATAAAATACATTAGAATTATCTAAATTAGATACTTCTAATGTTTGAGGTGTTTTATGGAAGCATATATTCCTGCTTTGTCAGGTGGATTATTGATTGGTGCTGCTGCGGCTGTTTTATTAGTTTTGCTAGGACGAGTAGCGGGCGTGTCAGGTGTTTTGTTTTCGACAATGACGGGGCTATTGAAAGGCGACGTCAGTGACAATTTATGGCGAATTTTGTTTTTGGTTGGCCTAGTGCTAGGTCCAATTATTGTTCATCAATTTGGAGGTTTACTGATACCTGATGCTCCAGAAGGCTCTATTACTCTAGCAATTGTAGCGGGCTTATTGGCGGGGTTTGGAATCAAGGTTGGTTCAGGCTGTACCAGTGGTCACGGGATATGCGGTATGGCGCGCTTATCTAAACGCTCGATTATTGCGACCTGTACGTTTATGGCTGCGGGTTTTGTTACAGTATTTATCGCACGTCACGTGATGGGAGCTTAAGCATGAAAAATTTAGTTGGTATGTTTGCCGGCATTTTATTTGGTGCTGGTTTGGCTTTATCTGGGATGACAGATACGCAAAAAGTTATTGGATTCTTAGATTTTTTCGGTGCATGGGATATTACGCTGATGTTCGTAATGGGAGGAGGATTGCTAGTGAGCTTCCCTGTTTATCAGTATATGAAGAATAAGCCTCGTCCAGTTTTTGACGAAGATTTCCACTTACCATCGAAAACGATTATCGATAAAAGACTTATTGGTGGCGCGATATTGTTTGGTATTGGTTGGGCCTTGTACGGATATTGCTCGGGACCGGCGATTTCGTCTTTGGCTTACGGGGATATGAATTCGATAATATTTGTCGTCACAATGGCAGCTGGGATGCTGTTGTCTAAGCTTTTACCGACAGCCGATAAGGCCTAATATGAAAGTTGACCAAATCCAGATCGAACAACAATCTGTGGTTGTAGAGCGCTATCTTAAAGCGCTCTCTAACAAAAATAGATTGATGATTTTATGCTCATTGGCTGATGAAGAGCTTTCAGTTTCGGAAATTAACCGCAAGGTTAACTTGTCTCAATCTGCTTTGTCGCAACATTTAGCTTTGTTGCGAGAAGATGATTTTGTCGATACCAGAAAAGTCGGTCAATCGGTTATATACAGTATTAAGGACGATAAAGTATTGGCACTCATACAGAGTTTTTATGCAATTTTTTGCAAGAATATATAGTTCATATATGGCCTTGTCATTAAAAAACTGACCAAATGGTTTATTAAAACAATGATTTAGTGATTTAAAGGTGTTATAGATGAGAACTATTTCGACTATGGCACATTTATATTTCAAAAAAGTGACTATTTGGTCAAATAAGGTAGTTTTTGATCTAGAAATTGATTCGCAAAATCTGTAGCTTCTCGTCCCGTTCAAAATACAAAGTTCGTACTTTTGTTCTACTTTAGAGCACTAGTGCATAAAATTCCGCCGAACGAGGAAACGAAAATGCTAGAAAAGCTATTTAAGCTTCAAGAGCACCAAACAACAATTAAGGTAGAAATTGTAGCCGGCCTGACTACTTTCTTGACCATGTCTTATATTCTTTTTGCTAACCCAGACATCATGTCTGCAGCGGGTATGCCAAAAGAAGCAGTATTTACAGCAACTGCGGTTGCAGCAGCAGTAGGCTGTATCTTGATGGGTTTGTGGGCTAACTTCCCTGCAGGTCTTGCTCCAGGTATGGGTCTGAATGCGTTTTTCGCATTTGCCGTTGTTGGTGGCATGGGATACACGTGGGAACAGGCTCTTGCAGCAGTTTTGATTTCTGGTGTTATTTTCTTCTTGTTATCTGCATTCAAAATTCGTGAATGGATTCTACATTCAATTCCGGGTTGTTTGCGTCACGGTATTACTGTTGGTATCGGCCTTTTCTTAACCATTATCGGTTTGAAGAACGCGGGTATTATTGCTGATCATCCTGCAACGCTTTTGACTTTAGGTGATCTTGCTTCTCCAGGTCCACTTCTAGCTGGCCTTGGTTTACTTCTTATTATTGCTTTGGATTACCGCAAAATTACTGGTTCTATTGTAGTCAGCATGCTGGCGATCTCTATCGTTTCTTCGATTCTAGGTATTACTACATTCAGTGGCATTGTCGGTGAGCCTCACTCAATGTCTGAGCTTTTCTTCGCGCTAGACTTTAGCCGTGTACTAGAAGCAACAATGATCTCTGTAATTTTGGCGTTCGTCTTCGTCGACTTGTTCGATACTTCAGGTACTTTGATGGCGACAGCTTCTAAAGCAGGTCTTACTGATAAAGATGGCAAGTTCGACGCGATGGGTAAAGCAATGCTTGCTGACTCTACGTCGACAACTGCTGGTGCTGCATTAGGTGTTTCTTCGGTAACTACGTACGTTGAGTCAGGCGCTGGTATTGCCGCTGGTGGTAAGACGGGGCTTACTGCAGTTACAGTAGGTGTGTTGTTCTTGGCGGCGATGTTCTTCACGCCTCTACTAGACTTTGTTCCTGCATTCGCTACGGCACCTGCATTGATCTATGTTGGTCTAATGATGACTGCTGATATGCGTCACATTAACTGGGACGACATGACAAGTGCTGCGCCTGCATGGATTTGTGCAATCATGATGCCGTTCGGCTTCTCTATCTCTCACGGTATTGGCCTTGGTTTTGTTGCGCACACAGTTCTCCAGTTGTTGACCGGTAAAACATCAGAGATTCGCCCAGCGGTTGCGCTAGTATCGGTTCTTTATGTTCTAGGGATCGCAACAGGCGTTCTTTAACGATTATTTCGTTAACTCCTTATTGGCCGCAATTAGGTAGACCTAATTGCGGCTTTTTTTGTTGTCTTATATTTGTCTCTGTGAAGCGTGAAGAAAGAAGACATGCTTGGCGCTGGGAATGGATGATTACATTATTAAGCTAATTGATGCTGCTATTTTGACTCAGGCATTAGTGGATTGGTCGCCGGCTTAGGCTGTTGCTCTACTCATAAGGATTAGCCTAGGCCATAGCTGAGAAATCTTCTTGGCTTTTTATTCGGTCTATCCATTTTAGAATATTTGGGTAGTGATTTAGATCGAAGCCGCCATCATGCGCTACATGCGTATATGCAAACAAGGAAATATCGCAGGTTGTTATCGAGTCTCCAGTCAAAAAAGGTGTTTGCGTAAGTTGAGTTTCCATGATTCGAAGTGCTGAATTACCGCCTTCTTGTTTTGACTTGTATTCCTCCAGCCTTTCTTCGGGCAACCCAAGGTATTTGTTAATAAACCTTGCAACAGCAATATATGGTTCGTGGCTGTATTGTTCAAAAAACTGCCACTGATGCACTTTAGCTCGATGCCAGATATCGCTGGGGTATAGCGCGCTACCTTCGCATAGATAATTCAAGATGGCGTTCGACTCGCTAAGCGTCTCTCCTTGATCTGTTATGAGTAATGGAATCTTACCTGCAGGAGAAAGAGCTAGAATTTTTCTGGTTTTGGTTTCGCCCTTCAGGATGTCTATATGAATCCAATCATGCTCAATGTTGAGAAGCTGGCATGCTAGATGTAGTTTGTAACAGTTGCCTGAGTTAACATCTCCGTAGATCTTCATCTCATTTCCTTATGCGTTTACGATCATCTTAGTTTATCAATTTTCGTTTTAGTGAGTTAGTTAATGTCTCAGTGGAAGTCAGTACCTGATTTTTCGAACATCAAGTATGCACGTTATATCGTTCCAAATTTTGCTTCAAACACAGTTTGTATTGAGCTTAATGAAGCTAAGGTTGTTGTAATTAGCCCTGGAAAGTCTCTGATCGATAGTTTTGCTGAAATGTACCCGGGTTTTGATGAGGTTTTAGGTGAGGGGTTGGAGATCGTTATGCCTAATGCCTATCATTTTTTAGGCGTCGCTTCTTGGCTTGAGCGCTTTCCAAAGGCGAAACTGTATGCGTCAGAACAAGCAAAGCCGCTTCTTGAAGGTAAGGGTGTTAGAAATATTAATGTCATTTCGGATGGTGACTCTCTATTCGACAGTGATTGTCAGTGGTTTGCGCCGCCTGGACATCGAGGTGGAGACTTGTGGTTAAGTGTTAGAGAGCAAGGCAAAGTCTGCTGGGTGACATGCGACAGCTTTTTGAACTACCCGCGGATGTCGAATCAGCCAATAGCGCGTTTTACCCAGAAGATAATGGGTGCAGCCCCTGGTTTGAAGTTGAGTCGAGTGATCAAATATTTATTGCTCACGAATCGCAAGAGTTTCAAAAAATGGTGTTTAGATATGATTCATCAGGAACGCCCAGTTGCGCTGCTTCCTTCGCATGGTGATCCGATGTTAAGTACCGAACTTGCGGATGAGCTTGAACGGCTTGTACTATCGAGGCTTTAGTCTATATGCTGAGCTAGAGCCCAAGCTACATGCTCGCGGACCATGCCGTCTTCATGATTTTTGTGAGCTTTTAGAGCTTCAATAACTTCGATTGATGTTGGTGCGTTGCCTAGTGCAACTGCAATGTTTCGTAGCCAGCCATGATAGCCAGTACGTCTTATTGCTGAACCTTCTGTTTTTGCTAAGAATTCACTTTCTGTCCAACCAAATAAGCTGACTAAAGTTGCTTTGTCTAGTTCGTGTCGTGGGGTGAAATCGTCTTGGTCGCTATGTTGAGCGAATTTATTCCATGGGCAAACAAGCTGGCAGTCATCACAGCCAAATATTCGGTTGCCCATGTCTTTGCGAAATTCGAGTGGGATTTCTGATTTGTTCTCTATCGTGAGATAAGAAATGCAACGTCGAGCATCAAGCTCATAGGGTGCGGTGAAGGCTTTTGTTGGGCATATGTCTAAGCATGCAGTGCAGCGGCCGCAATGTTCTTTCTCATAGCTGGGTGTGATGGGTAGTGCGAGGTTGGTGTATATCTCGCCGAGAAAAAACCATGAGCCTGCCTCTCTATGAATAATCATTGTGTTTTTGCCGAACCAACCCAAGCCGGAGCGCTGGGCTATCGCGCGTTCTAATACTGGAGCGCTGTCGACAAATGCTCTGAAATTTAGATCTAACTCGCTCTTCGTTCTAACAAAGTGGATAAGATGTTTCAGTCGATTTCGAATGAGTTTATGGTAGTCGCGTCCTAATGTATATCGACTGATGTAAGCGCGGCTTTTATCTTCTAGTTGTTCTAACGCGTGGCCAGCTGACTCTGGTAGATAATTCATTCTGACCGATATTACGCGAAGCGTTCCGTCTATCAATTCATCGGGTTTCCAGCGTTTACTTCCGTGACTATGCATGTAATCAAGGGCGCCGTGATGCCCTTTATCTATCCAGTCTTGATAATGCTGGATATGTTCGCCTAAGTCTGTTGACGTGACTCCTAAGGCTTGAAAGCCAAGGCGTTCTGATTCGCTGCGTATTTCGATTAGCAGCTTGTTGAGCGCATCTGAGGTGTCAACGGGATTGGTCATGAGTATCGTGACATGATGTTAAGTGAACAAACGGAAGTGCTTTGCTAAGCTTAACAGATATATAGTGTTTGAACTTAATGCGATTTCTATTTCGAAGTTGCAGTTATTAATTTTGTTAGTTTAGCACTCAGTTTTTGCTAGTTTGGGAATGACTTTTTTCATGCAAATTCCTCTCGCTGATGAACATGCTACGGATCGATTTGGAAAGGGCCTCGCAGAAGTTCTGCTTGATTCTGATTCTGCATTAGCGGTTGTTTATTTGATTGGTGATCTTGGCGCCGGGAAAACAACACTTGTTCGTAGCATATTGCGCGGTCTTGGTCATGAAGGAAGTGTGAAGTCTCCAACGTACACGCTCGTTGAAGAGTATGAGCCTAAAGGATTGAAGGTTTATCATTTTGACCTGTATCGCTTGGCAGACCCAGAAGAACTCGAGTTTATGGGGATGCGCGATTTTCTTAATCCAGATCTATGTGAACAAGATCGAATCCTTTGCTTTGTGGAGTGGCCGGCACGGGGTGAAGGGCTTTTGCCTAAAGCAGACGTAACCCTTTCGATGAATATTGAAGCTGAAAGTCGCTGCTGTGAGTTGTTAGTTGCTGAACATTCTGCTTTTTCGGGTGTTGATTTCGATGTTCTTATAGCGGGGAGCCGCTGATGCGATTCGTTTTTTCTAGAATGGCCCATTACCTATGCTTATGTTTTGTGCTCGGCTTTTGGTCGCACAGTGCATTTGCGGCCAATATAGCAATCAATGATGCGAGGTTATGGAATGCGCCTGACCATTCTCGTTTAGTGTTTGATCTTGGCGGTTCAACATCACACCAGTTGATGACATTGAATAATCCTCCACGTGTTGTTTTAGATATTAAGAATGTAAAGAAGAATACTCGTTTTGACGCTGTTTCTTTGGAAGGATCTCCTATTAAAAAAATAAGGAGCGCTGTGAGAAATAACACTGATCTCAGAATTGTGTTGGATCTGAAAGCTTCGGTAAAACCGAAAAGCTTTTTGCTTAAGCCGAATGAGAGCTATGGAGATCGTTTGGTTGTTGATCTTTATCTTTCGAAGGTAAAAGAATATAAGCCTGTTAAGCAATTAAATAGCTCAGGTGGCAAACGTGATGTGATCATTGTGATTGATCCTGGTCACGGCGGAGAGGACCCTGGTGCGATCGGGCCAGGTAAGGTTCGTGAGAAAAACGTGGTGCTTTCAATTTCTAAGGAATTGGCCAGGCAGATTAATGCCGTTAAAGGTTATCGAGCCTATTTAACGCGTGAGAGTGATTATTTTATAGGGCTACGAAACCGTACGGAGATCGCTCGAAAGCGTAACGCCGATTTATTTGTCTCTGTGCATGCCGATGCTTTCACAAGACCTCAAGCTAATGGTGCGTCTGTTTTCGCGTTGTCGAAGAAAGGGGCTTCAAGTGAGGCGGCTCGCTGGCTCGCCAAGCGTGAGAATGCATCTGACTTGATTGGCGGTAGCGGCGTGAATCTCGGTGATCACGATGACATGCTAGCGTCTGTTTTGTTGGATCTCAGCTCTACCGCAAGCCTAAAGGCAAGTTTATCAGTGGGTGATCGTGTGCTTCAGTCTTTGGGGGGAGTCGCTCGTCTTCACAAGCGGCAGGTCGAACAGGCCGGTTTTATGGTCTTAAAGTCCCCCGACATCCCATCAATTTTAGTTGAGACGGGTTTTATCTCGAATCCTACAGAATCTCGTCGTTTGAATACTCGTAGTTACCAAAGAAAGATTGCTGGCTCGATCTCTAAGGGCGTTAAATCTTATTTTTCAGATCAACCTCCAATTGGTACTTGGCTAGCTTCAAATCAATCTAAGTCAGGTAGTTCATATACGGTTAAAAAGGGCGATACTCTATCGCAGATTGCGCACAATAATGCGGTGAGTATTAAGAGTCTTCGGAAACTTAATAAACTTAATTCAGACGTTTTATGGGTTGGTCAGCGACTTAAACTTCCTAATTCTTAATAACTATCGGTTATTAAGCGAATGACAGCGTGTTAAACTCTCCGCTTTACCTCTCCGTTAGTTTCATATGTCAAAAATACAAAAGTTATCTCCTCGACTCGCTAACCAGATTGCTGCGGGAGAAGTTGTTGAAAGACCTGCATCCGTAGTGAAAGAGCTGCTCGAAAACTCTTTAGATGCAGGTTGTCATCGAATTCAGGTGACCGTTGAGGGCGGTGGAGTTAAGCGAATATGTATTCGAGATGATGGTTATGGCATTGAAAAAGAAGACCTTTCTTTAGCGCTTAGCCGCCATGCAACTAGTAAAATACTATCTTTGGATGATCTTGAGGCCGTTGCAACACTTGGGTTTCGTGGTGAGGCTTTAGCCAGTGTTAGCTCTGTGTCGCGATTGCAGCTCAGTTCAAAAACTGAGGGCGCGGACGAAGCTTGGACGGTGGAGACGGAAGGGCGCGATATGGTCGCGAATATTAGTCCTGCGGCACACAATCGCGGTACTACGGTTGATGTTCGAGATTTATTCTTCAACACGCCTGCACGCCGTAAGTTTTTGCGCACTGAAAAGACGGAATTCAATCATTTGGAGGAAGTCGTCAAACGGCAAGCTTTGGGGCGATTTGATGTTGGGTTTGATCTGTCTCACAACGGTAAGCCGGTGCATAGTTTGCGCCCTGCGATCACATTAAGAGATAAAGAGCAGCGTGTGGCGAGTTTGTGCGGTAAGCCGTTTATGGAAAACGCTGTAGAGATTGATGTCGAGGCGTCAGGGTTAAAACTATGGGGCTGGGTCGCGCTGCCAACGTTCTCTCGAAGTCAGGCGGATTTGCAGTACTTTTTCGTGAATGGGCGCGTGATTCGTGATCGCTTGGTTAGTCATGCTGTTAAGCAAGCATATAGGGATGTGCTTTATCACGGCCGACATCCAGCCTTTGTACTGTATTTAGAATTGGATCCAGCTCTTGTTGATGTGAATGTGCACCCTACGAAGCATGAAGTTCGTTTTCGTGACGGGCGCTTAGTGCACGATTTCATATTCAGAAGCTTGCATCGCGCGCTAGCGGATGTTCGTCCTGACGAGTATATGCGCGAAGAGCAAAGCGCAAGTCGAGTTGCTGAGAGTGAGGCGATTCACCAGGAGACAGGCTTAGCCGCGCAACCCGGTTATAATAGTCAAACCCGCATGCCATTGTCCGTGCCGAGTTCGAATACGGGGGCTGCGTTTCAACCGCAGTCTATTCCAAATAATCCCGCTCAAAGTGAAGTGCGCACGGCCTTAGATGGGATGAGTTCTCTGTATGGTGGTTTGAAGCCAGATTTGCCAGAGCTGTCTAATACTGTTGACGTATCTAATAATGCCGAAGATCATCCTTTAGGCTTCGCGATTGCTCAGCTTCATGGCGTTTATATTCTCGCTCAAAACAGTTCGGGCTTAATAATTGTTGATATGCACGCTGCGCATGAACGCATTACTTACGAAAAGATGAAGTCCGATTTTTACGGCGCGGGTATTCAATCTCAGCCACTGCTTGTTCCGATGTCGATTGCTGTCAGTACTAGGGAAGCAGATGCTGCTGAAGATTGTGCTGTGGAGCTCCAACGATTCGGATTGAGAGTTGAGCGGGCTGCACCCGAATCTCTAGTGATTCGTGAAGTCCCTGTGATTCTGCAAAAAACAGACATCGTTCAGCTTGTACGAGACGTCTTGAGCGACATGATTGGCTACGGGCAGTCTGATCAGCTAGAAGCAAAGGCAAACGAGTTGATGGGGACAATGGCTTGTCATGGTTCTGTTCGGGCAAACCGAGTTTTGACGATAAGTGAGATGAATGCGCTGCTGCGTGAGATGGAAGAGACCGAACGTAGTGGTCAGTGTAATCACGGTCGACCAACTTGGACGACTTTGTCGATGCCTGAATTAGATAAGCTATTCTTACGTGGTCGATAGTTTCACTGCTAGGGTTTCTATGTCTTCGCTTCGTACTATGCCGCCGGCTATTTTTCTAATGGGGCCGACAGCTTCAGGTAAAACCGATTTGGCTATAACGCTGCGCAAGATATTGCCGGTGGAGCTTGTCAGTGTTGATTCAGCGCTCGTATTTAAAGATATGAATATCGGCACCGCGAAGCCGAGTGAGAGTGAGTTGCTGAAAGCGCCTCATCGTTTGATTGATATTATCGACCCTGCCGAGTCTTATTCTGTCGCACGTTTTTATGATGATGCGCTCAGAGAGATGAATGATATCGTTGCAGCGGGAAAAGTACCGCTTCTTGTCGGCGGGACGATGATGTATTTCAAGGTGTTAAAAGAAGGTATTGCTTCTATGCCTTCGGCTGATCAATCTGTGCGTGACTCAATTAATGCCTTGGCTGCGGAGAAAGGCTGGCCTTTTGTACATCAAGAGCTGGCTAAGGTTGATCCTGACTCGGCTAAACGTATTAAGCCAAATGATTCCCAGCGTCTTCAGCGAGCAATGGAAGTATACAGGGTTAGTGGTCGAACTTTGACTGAGCATTGGAGTGACCAAAAACAAGTCGGATCGGGAGTAGTTAATGGAGCTGGCAGACCTGATGGCGCGAGTTTACCTCCTATTCCGTTCGAGATTTTGCCGTTTGCGATTGCGCCGAGTGATCGAAAGTTGCTTCATAAAAGAATTGAACTAAGGTTTCGCGGTATGCTCGAGGCAAATTTTCAGCAAGAGGTCGAAACTTTACGAGCGCGAGGTGATCTAAGTTTGGACTTGCCCTCTATGCGTTGTGTGGGTTACAGACAAATGTGGGAATATTTGGATGGTACCTATGACTACGATACGATGATAGAAAAAGGGGTCGTGGCAACACGCCAATTAGCTAAGCGACAGTTAACGTGGTTGAGGTCTTGGCGGGATATTGTCTGGCTAGAAACTGGCGCGAAAAATAATATTGAGATAGTGTTGAAAAGTTTTAACGCGGCCTCATTTAACAACTAAACGTAAGATTGACTATAATTGCGTTAAATATTTAAAAAACGGGAGATTACAATAATGTCTAAGGGACACTCACTTCAAGATCCATACTTAAATGCACTCCGCAAAGAGCGCATTCC
Organism: Oleiphilus sp. HI0066; assembly: GCF_001635725.1. NCBI lineage: Bacteria > Pseudomonadati > Pseudomonadota > Gammaproteobacteria > Oceanospirillales > Oleiphilaceae > Oleiphilus > Oleiphilus sp. HI0066. Next base: position 52,045 of record NZ_LWFH01000446.1, on the reverse strand, counting down.
AGTATCTATCTTCTTGGTAAATGGCATCAAGTTACAAGGTCAAATCGAGTCTTTCGATCAGTTCGTCATCTTACTCAAAAATACTGTTAGCCAAATGGTATATAAGCATGCCATTTCTACTGTTGTACCTGCGCGTAATGTGCGTATGCCGTCAATGGATGAAGAAGCGGGTTCATAGGTAATACTCCATTGGAAATTGGTATTTTCTCGTTAGTATTTAAGCTCTGCCGTGTTTGATAGACCAGATGCGGGAGAGCGAGCTGTTCTCGTCCACTTAGACTTTCCAAATGAAAATGACCGTGAAGATGCGCAGGAGTTTCGTGAACTTGTGCGTTCGGCAGGTGTTGAGCCTGTTGGGATCGTTACCGGTAGTCGATCGCAACCCAGTGCGCGTTTTTTTGTAGGTTCCGGAAAGTTAGAAGAAATAATTACGGAAAAAGCAGTAACCGACGCTGATGTGGTGTTGTTCAATCACGCTCTCTCGCCTAGTCAGCAGCGTAACCTTGAGGGCTCCCTTGAGTGCAGAGTGATCGATCGGACTGGTGTGATCCTTGATATCTTTGCGCAGCGTGCTCGTACTCACGAAGGCAAGTTGCAGGTAGAGCTTGCGCAGTTAGAGTATATATCAACGCGTTTGATTCGTGGCTGGACTCACTTAGAGCGTCAAAAGGGTGGGATCGGTTTACGTGGTCCGGGTGAAACGCAGCTTGAAACTGATCGGCGTCTCCTACGTGGACGTATTAAAGCATTAACGGGGCGTCTTGAAAAAGTACGCAAACAGCGAGACCAGGGTCGCAGATCTCGTACTCGAGCTGAAATTCCCACGATTTCTTTGGTGGGCTACACCAATGCCGGTAAATCGACATTATTTAACCGGCTGACAGACTCGGGTGTTTATGCCGCTGATCAGTTGTTCGCAACACTAGATCCAACACTTAGGCGTATTGATTTTCCCGATATTGGTCGTGCCATTTTGGTAGATACGGTCGGGTTCATACGGCATTTACCTCACAAGTTAGTTGATGCGTTCAGAGCAACGCTAGAAGAAACAATATCGGCTACGCTTTTGCTGCATGTTATAGACGGTGCTGATTCAAGAAGGTTGGACAATATAGAGGCAGTCGAACAAGTTTTAGATGAAATAGGCGCGGGCGATGTTAAGGTCCTCCGAGTCTATAATAAGATCGATTTGTTGGACGATGGCGTAAGTAGAATTGATCGCGATGAAGATGGTGCTCCTGTAAGAGTGTGGTTGTCAGCAAACTCGGGAGAGGGAACTGATTTATTGTCTGATGCAGTCGCTGAGTTGTTAAGCGATGAGGTTATGCACTGCATACTTCGACTTCGCCCAGAGCAAGGTCGGCTCAGAGCGATGTTATTTGAGTCAAATCATGTCATTCAGGAAGAGTATGATGATAAAGGGATGGCACGTGTTGAAGTTCGTTTGCAGACCAGCGATTTTGAAAGAATGCTTAAACGCTGCAATGTTCCGCGCGCGGATTTGCTGATTGATAGGCTGTAAGAGAGCTCAGAACTTTCTGACTAAGATTTCATAATAAGGAGCATTCTGTTTGCTTGCTCCTTTTGGCGCAGCGATTTACGATTGCTGTGAATGTTTTAAATTAAAACTGATGACAACAACGGGGTAATCTATGGCTTGGAATGAGCCGGGTAATTCTAATGGGAAAGACCCATGGGGTAATAATAATCGTGGTGGCAATCAAGGCCCGCCGGATTTAGATCAAGCGCTTAAACAATTGATGGACAAGCTAAACGGGCTGTTTGGCGGGTCAGGAAATGGCAATGGCGGTTCTGATAATAACGGTGGTAAGCAGGGCTTTGGCGGTATTGCTCTGGTTGGCTTAGTAGTGTTTGTTCTGTTTCTTGGCTGGAAATCGATTTATACGATCGATGAGCAACAACGGGGAGTTGTTTTATTCCTTGGTGAATACAGTCGAACACTTGATCCTGGTTTAAGAATTGTCATCCCTCTCGTCGAGCAGGTTATACCAGTTAACGTAACAAACGTTCGAAACGCTGAGCTGAAAGAAGAAATGCTCACGCAAGACGAGAACGTTGTTGCGATTGAGTTGAACGTTCAATACACGGTCCGAGATCCGGTATCGTTCGCTTTGCGTGTTGAGGATCCAGAGCGATCTCTGCAACATGCCGTTGAGTCGGCTCTTCGTCACGAAGTGGGTAGCACCAACCTAGATCCAATCTTAACTGAAGGGCGTGGTATTTTGGCAGACAGCACGAGAGAGCGTTTGCAAGATTATATGGATAACTATCAAACCGGCATTAACGTCAGTGTCGTTAACATCAAAGAAGCTAGAGCACCACAAGCTGTTCAAGCGGCGTTTGATGATGTTCAGAAAGCGAAGCTTGATAAAGAGCGTTTCGTAAACGAAGCAGAAGCTTACAAAAATACAGTTATTCCTGAAGCGCGGGGTAAGGCGCAACGTATGTTGCAAGAAGCAAGTGCATATCGTGATCAGGTTGTAGCAAAAGCTCAGGGTGAAGCCGATCGTTTTGAGGCCTTGCTTGTTGAATACAACAAGGCGCCTGAAGTAACCCGAGAACGTCTCTATATCGATGCGATCTCAGACGTATACGGCAATAGCAGTAAGGTTTTGATTGATGTTGAGGGCGGTAATAATATGATGTATCTGCCTCTGGATAAGATTATTTCTGAGCGATCAAACTCTGCACCATCTAGCGTGAGGTCTGACGCTAGCTCTTCTGATATTTCAGCAATCGCAGATCAAGTAATTGAAGAGATTAGATCTCGCAACTCGCGTTCATCAGCTAGGGAGGTGCGCTAATGTCTAAGTCAGTATTATCGTTAGTGGCGGTTCTTATCGCGATCGTCGTATTGTCGTCATCTCTGTATATCGTTGATGAGAGACAGGTTGCGATTAAACTTCAATTTGGTGAAATTGTTGAGTCAGATATTGGACCAGGTATTCACTTTAAGATGCCGTTTGTTCAGAATATTCGCAAATTCGACGCGCGTATTCTAACTCTCGATTCACGTCCTGAACGCTTCTTGACTGTTGGTAAAAAGTTCTTGATCGTTGATTCGTTTGTTAAGTGGCAGATCGAAGATGTCAGTGCTTATTACAAGGCGACAGCCGGCAACAGATGGCAAGCGACGACGCTTTTGTCTAACTCTACCAACAAAGGGCTTCGTGATGAGTTTGCTTCTCGTAGCTTGACTGAAGTTGTATCGGGTGAGCGTGATGAGCTCATGTCTGACATTACTACTAAGTTGAATGAGCAGACTTTGGCTGAATTTGGTATCCGAGTTTTAGATGTTCGCGTTAAGGGTATTGATCTACCGGAAGACTTATCTAAAGACGTATATCGCCGTATGTCGACAGAGCGTGAGCGTGAAGCACGTGAAACGCGGTCTCAGGGTCGCGAGTTGGCAGAAGGTATTCGCGCTGATGCGGATCGTGAGAAGGTTGTTATTGAGTCTGACGCTTACCGAGAGTCAGAAATCACACGTGGTGAGGGGGATGCAATTGCGGCATCCACTTACGCTGAAGCGTTCAATAAGAACCCAGAGTTCTATGCGTTTACGCGTAGCTTGCAAGCATATAAGGATACCTTTGCTAATAAAGAAGATGTCCTTTTATTAAAGCCTGATAGTGAGTTCTTCAAATACCTAAATCAGGCTAAATAGGCAAGTTCCTTACTCGTAAATCAATGAAAGAAGCACCTTAGGGTGCTTTTTTCATTTTTTGGCCTTTTTAATACCAACAACACCTTTTGTTGTTTTCAATTAAGCGTTAAAATCGCGCCCCTTTGCCTTTAACGAAATTAGACTTAGCTTAGATGGACTGGAATGATCTGTTCACAGCACTTTGTTTAGTGCTTGTAATTGAGGGCATTATGCCATTCTTGAATCCAAAAGCTTGGAAGCAAACCTTAGCATCGATTCTCAAAGCGAACGATAGAACCATGAGGAGCATTGCGTTAGTTTGCATGCTCGCAGGTCTACTGGGCGTGGTTTTGTTAAGGCAGTAATTTAATGTGTGTATCGACACGAGAAATACTATGAGTTTGACCGAACGTTGGATGTTGCCTGAGGGCGTTGACGAGCTGTTACCACCGGATGCATGGGCTCTTGAGAAAATGCGCCGTGAAATGCTAGATACATACTCAAGCTATGGATATGAATTAGTGTCTCCACCGCTTGTAGAGTTTCTTGAAAGTTTACTTACCGGTACTGGCAGTAAATTGGATTTGCAAACATTCAAAGTTACCGATCAACTGTCAGGGAGAACGCTCGGCATTCGCTCAGACATTACTACGCAAGCCGCTCGTATCGATGCGCACGTATTGAAAAACCATGACATTTCTCGTTTATGTTATGTCGATAGCGTGTTGCATACGCGTCCAGAACATACGATGACCAATCGAAGCCCAATGCAAATTGGATGCGAGCTTTTTGGGTCTGACAATGAAGCAGCAGACTTAGAAGTGATGTCTTTGATGCTAGAGACATTGACTATTGCAGAAGTCTCAAAGGTTCATGTGGACTTGGCGCACGTTGGTATATATCGTGGCTTGATGACTTCAGCTGAGCTCCCGAGAGAACTAGAAGATCGAATTTTCAGCGCATTGAATCGCAAGTCAATTCCCGAGCTTGATACGCTAGCCGCTGAACATAAGTTGCCGGTTATCGATATTATTCGCGAAATCGCTCTGCTTAGCGGCAGTATTGATGCCTTGTCGGAAGTGCGAAAAAGCATATCCCAGTACTCTGAATTAGCTAGTAACGAAACTTTAGATGCCGTTGATGCTTTGATGCGTTTTGCTGAGTTGGTTGGCGAGCGTTTCCCAGAAATTGAACTAGGCTATGATTTCTGCGAGTTACGAGGCTATGACTATCATACTGGCGTGATGTTCAGCGCATATACACCAAGCTTTGGATATGCATTGGCTAAAGGTGGACGATATGACTCCATCGGCGCTGAATTTGGTGAATCTCGCCCAGCAACCGGTTTTAGTGCAGACTTAAAAACGCTCGTGCGTTTGCAGTCTCGTATTAGCACAATGAATTCAGGGGCGATTTTAGCTCCATACGGCACAGATAAAGCGTTGCTAGAGCGGATCGCTGATTTGCGACAGACGCAGCGTGTCGTGCAAAGCCTTTCAGAATCAGATGAGCAGACCTACGGTTGCTCTAAAAAACTTGCTCAAAGCCAAGACGGCCAGTGGGTAGTTGTTGAAATTTAATCGGTTACTTTAATGGTAACTTTCAGCTTTATTGCTAGAGAAATTGAAATATGGGTAAGAATGTTGTCATTTTAGGCACCCAATGGGGTGATGAGGGCAAAGGAAAAATCGTTGATCTTTTGACTGATCAGGTTACTGCGGTGGCGCGTTTTCAGGGTGGCCACAATGCGGGGCATACCTTGGTTATCGACGGCCAGAAGACGGTGCTTCACCTTATTCCATCTGGTATTTTGCGAGATGGTGTGACCTGCTTAATTGGCAACGGTGTTGTGCTAGCTCCCGATGCATTATTGAAAGAAATGCGCGGTCTTGAGGAAAACGGTGTTCCTGTTCGTGAACGTCTTAAATTGAGCTTAGCTTGTCCTTTGATTCTTCCTTATCACGTGGCACTTGATCAGGCGCGCGAAATTGCAAAAGGCGCCAATAAGATCGGCACGACAGGTCGCGGTATTGGCCCGGCCTATGAAGACAAAGTATCTCGTCGTGGTCTTCGCTTAGGTGATTTAGCAAACCCAGAAGCATTTGCTGAAAAACTAAAAGAGATCATGACTTATCACAACTTTGTATTAGAGAATTTCTATAAAGTTGAGCCTATCTCTTATGAGAAAACACTCGAAGAAACCCTTAAGATGGGCGAAGAGTTGCTGCCGCTAGCTGTTGATGTTACTGACGAGCTACATGCATATCGTGAACGTGGTGAGAATATTATGTTTGAAGGCGCGCAAGGTTCGCTTTTAGATATTGATCACGGAACATATCCTTTTGTTACGTCGTCTAATACAACCGCCGGTGGTACAGCAACTGGTAGCGGTTTTGGTCCAATGTATTTGGATTACGTTTTAGGGATTACTAAGGCGTACACGACTCGCGTAGGTTCGGGTCCATTCCCAACAGAGTTATTTGACGATAATGGTCGTCATCTAGCAGAGAAAGGTCATGAGTTCGGTGCAACCACGGGTCGTCCTCGTCGTTGCGGTTGGTTTGATGCAGTAGGCTTACGTCACGCGATTCAAATTAACTCAGTTTCGGGTATTTGTCTGACCAAGTTGGACGTGCTCGACGGTCTTGAGACTATTAAAGTTTGCGTCGCATACAAAACAAAAGCTGGTGAAAATATATCTCGTCCGCCACTTGATGGAGAAGGCTACGATGATCTAGAACCGGTGTATGAAGAGCTTCCGGGGTGGTCTGAAAGCACGCTTGGGGCGAAGACCTTAGAAGAGCTCCCAGCTAACGCTCAGTCATATATCAAGTACCTAGAAGGTAAGATTCAGGCGCCGATTGACATTGTGTCAACAGGCCCAGATCGCGTAGAAACGATTGTTCTTCGCCATCCTTTTGACTAAGCCCTCGGCTGTCTTGTATAAAAAACCGCTCAATGAGCGGTTTTTTATTGTCTGCAAATTTTCAGAATGAATTATTTTGGCTTGCTTGCGACCAGTGTTGCACGCAAAGGTGCAGGGTAGCCTTCTACGGTTAGATTTGGATTGGCTGGGTCAAGGAAGTCGGCTAGAGACTGAAAGTCCATCCACTCGGTTGCGCGCTGTTCGTCTAGGCTGGTTTGATCTAGATCTACACACTTAATGTCGGTAAAGCCGGCGCGTCGAAGCCATAGTTCTAAGGTTGGAACGCTTGGAAGATACCAAACATTTCGCATCATAGCGTATCGGTCCTCTGGCATTAATGAATAGCCAAGTTCGCCTTCGACTACTAATGTCTCTAATACGAGCTCGCCACCAGGTTTCAACGCCCCTTTAAGTTCATAAAGGTGGTCGATAGGTGACTTACGATGGTAAAGCACCCCCATCGAAAATACGGTATCAAAGTGTTCTAGTTGAGGGTGGACGTCCTCCATCTTTATCGGTAGTAAATGTATCGGTGCATCTCGGCCACAATACTTCTTAATTGCGTTGAATTGCATTAGGAATAGATAGCTGGGGTCAATGCCAATAACGCGGTTTGCTCCCTCACCAAGCATTCTCCAACAGTGATATCCTGAGCCACATCCCACGTCCAATACATTTTTATTCGCGAGCGGACTAATATGAGGACTAACTCGGTCCCATTTCCAATCAGAGCGCCATTCGGTATCAATGTGAGTATTGAATAATTCAAATGGGCCTTTTCGCCATGGCCGAAGCTTTACTAATGCATCATAGAGTTGCTCTTGGGTGGTTGCATCGATTGATGCATTGGCACCCACGCGTGACGAGTTGATGTGAGTGGTTTCGGGATTAATAGCCGGAAGGTTGTCGAGCGAGTCTATCCAGCGCTGCATGTCGCCATGAGGCTTCTCGTATAGCTTTTGCTTCAGCAATAGTTCTAGAGAGGGAACCCAGTTCTTGAGGCGTTTATGGCCTTGCATGTACGTGATGAGATCACCAAATACCTGGTCATAATTCATTTTATTTAGCCTTTATAGCGAGCATCGAGAAGAAATTAAAGCACTGATACCAAGTGAAGGTGTTTTCGAAGCCCGCGTTTCGTAGTCGAGAGTAATGTGTACTTTCCGAGTCTGTGAGAAGAACTTTTTCGATAGCATTACGTTTTTGACTGATTTCGAGGTCGCTATAGCCATTTGCCTTTTTAAATAGCCAGTGCAACTCTTGCTGTTCTAGTTGTTCCTGCTCCTCATTGAAATGTAGTTTTTCGGACAAGATCAATACACCACCTGGAACTAGCGCCGCATAAATTTTATCCAGGAGGGCTTGGCGGTCCTCTGGGACAAGAAATTGAAGAGTGAAGTTCATTGTTACTACCGAGCATGGTTTGAAAGAGATATTTTGAATGTCATCTCCAACAAGGCTGACCGGCGTCGGATGGTTGTCTAGTTCGATATAATGCCCGCAGCGCTCAATCATTGAAGGTGAGTTGTCGATGCCAACAATCTCGGATAGAACGCCTCCACCGTGGCGCATTGCTAATGTTGCCGCACCAAGGGAGCAGCCCAGGTCGTAACCAAGTGTATCAGGTTGTGCGTAGCGCTCAGTAATTAAACTAATCATCGGGATGATAGTTTTATAACCCGGTACTGAACGCTGGATCATATCGGGAAAAACGCGAGCCACTGCTTCATCAAACTTAAAATCGTTCACACGATTAAGTGGTGATGAGTATATGTCATCAGGTCTTGTTTTTTGATTGCTCATGCTTGTTTGACCGTATTAATCGGCGCATTTAATCCCACGATTTTTGTAATCTACAAGCAGGCCTTGCATTTGATCGTCATGGTCGTTTTCTATGAATAAATATCCATTATGACAAGCAGAGCTTTGATGCGAAGGCTTCTGGGAAAGTCGGTAGTTAACATCTTCTTCCGCGATGTAGATGACTTTATAGTCGGCTAATGAATACTGCTCTGGCTCATTGCTTACGTGGACGATCTTTCCTTGCCAGTCTAGTACGCCTACTGTGCCTGCAATGCTGATAAAAATAGCAAACACTAAAGTGCGCATGCTGACCGTATCGTTGTTCGAAGTTTGTGTGTCGCTCATTGTTACTCAATTGAAAAACTATTTCGGAGGATTGTAGAACTTAGGGAGCAAGTTGCAATGGGTTTTCGTGTAATAGTGATAGTTGTTCACGAAGCTCTAGGATGTGCTCGGACCAATACCGTTCAGCGTTAAACCAAGGAAAGTGCATTGGGAATGCGGGATCTTGCCAACGACGAGCTAACCAAGCTGCGTAGTTCATTAGACGCAAGGTTCTTAGTACTTCAATGAGTCTAAGTTCTTTGAGTTCGAAGTTAGCGAATTGTTCGTAACCCTCAAGAAACTCTGATAGGAGTGAAGTTTGCTGAGTGCGATCTCCCGATAATAAGAGCCAGATATCTTGAATGGCTGGCCCCATAAGGCAGTCGTCAAAATCGACGAAGTGCGCAAGGTCATCTCGCCAAAGAATGTTACCCATATGGCAATCGCCGTGTATGCGCAAGAAACTAGGGTCGGCTTCATCCCAAATTGATTCCATTAGGCTAATTAAGTCATTGCTGAGCGAAGAGTATGCTGACTCCAAACTCATCGGAATGAACTCATTGGTAAGGAGAAAGTCGCGACTTTGTTTGGCCATCCTATCGATACTAATTGATGTGCGATGTTTGAATTGCTTGGTCGCACCGCATGCATGTAATCGTCCAATATTTAGACCGATTCTGTACATTGTATCTGGGAGTTCAAGCTCAGGAGCATAGCCGCCTTGCATTGGAAATAGTGCGAACTGAAATCCGTTAAATTCGTGAATTGAACTGTTATTAACGAGTGACGGAGCAACAAGATTAATTTCTTGTTGCTGCAGCTCAAAGCAAAAGTCATGTTCTTCTCGGATCGCTTCCGTTGACCAGCGGTTGGGTCGATAAAATTTAGCGATGCAAGGTGAGCCATCTTCAATACCAACGCGATATACACGGTTTTCGTAGCTATTTAGCGGGAATATGCGCTGATCGCTAATTAATCCGAGCGACTCTACAGCATCTATGACGGTATCTGGTACAAGGTTTTCGTATGGGTGTTGCATAGTGGCTATCAAAAATGGCTAATCGAACAAGTCTAACTGATGTTTGTCGTTTTTATTGTTACCAATCCGTACACCCAACCCTAGTAAGCGAATAGGCAGGGCTTTACGCTCCCATGCTTTTTCAACCATATTTATAAATGAGTCTGCAGATTTCCAATCTTCGATGCCTGCATGGATTGCTTCATCCATCGTGGTTTGTGTGAAATCATTAAACTTAAGCTTAATATAGCGCCCTAGTATGAAGTTTGGGTTTGCCTTGCTAACCCGTTCGGAAAGTTGTTCAAATTGCTTATAGAAAGCCGGAGAAAGCTCCTTCAATGAGCTAATGTCCGAACTGAAAGTGGTTTCGACAGACAAAGATTTTCGTTGGCGTTCTGTTACGACGGGGCGGTCATCAAACCCATTTGCGAGCTCGAGTAAGCGTTTTCCGTATTTTCCAAACCTCTCGATTATTTTATTTGAGTCGTAATTCCGAATATCTGTGCAGGTTTCGATATTCATCTCTTTTAATTTTTGAGCAGTGACCTTTCCTACGCCATTAATTTTAGTAACGGGTAGCGCGGCGACAAAGCTGTCAACTTGGTCAGGGGTAATGACAAATAACCCCGCCGGTTTGTTCCAGTCACTTGCAATTTTGGCGAGAAATTTATTAGGCGCTACGCCTGCAGAAACACTTAGATCAACCGTAGACTTGATGTCGTTTTGAATCGCTTGGGCGATTAGGGTTGCGCTTGAGTGAAATTCTGTACATTGAGAAACGTCTAGGTAGGCCTCGTCGAGGGATAAGGGTTCAATTAAGTCCGTGTATTGACGAAATACTTTATGCATTGCTAGAGATGCTTCACGATAGGCTTCGAAACGTGGCCTAATAAATACGAGCTGAGGGCAGAGTCTCAGCGCGACACTCGAAGGCATTGCTGAATGCACGCCATACTGTCTCGCTATATAATTACAGGTTGCGACCACTCCTCGCCCGTTGGGGTTTCCTCCAACAGCAATAGCTTGAGTTTTTAATGCCGGGTTGTCTCGTTCTTCGACGGAAGCGTAAAAAGCATCTGCATCAATGTGTATGATTTTTCTCATTTGCGATAGTGTAATCTATAAGGCGAAATCATTATCGCCTATGGACTGTTTTTAATTTAGGGAATTGTGGTCTTATGGATCGTTACAAGGTTGATACGGTCGTTATTGGCGCAGGTGTTGTGGGCTTGGCCGTCGCGTGGGCGCTTGCAAAACTTGGGCGTGAAGTTTGGATTTTAGAAAAAGAGTCTAGCTTCGGGCAGGGCACATCATCGAGAAACAGTGAGGTTATACATGCTGGAATCTATTATACAAAAGATAGTTTAAAGGCTCGATTGTGCGTCCAAGGTAAGCATTCGCTTTATCGTTATTTAGATGATAGAGATCTGCCTTATAAGCGCTGCGGCAAATTAATTGTTGCTACTAATGATGCTCAGGTTGATGAAATAAATAACATTATCCAGCGAGCAAATGGAAATGGCGTTGAAGACCTTGAGATGCTTTCAGTATCTGCACTTCAAAAGCTTGAGCCGGCGTTGTCGGCAAAGGCAGCGATTTTATCCCCATCAACTGGCATAGTAGATAGCCATTCATTTATGCACAGTATGTTGGGAGATGCAGAGCGCGACGGGGCGCAGTTAGTTACTAATTGCCAGGTTGAGATTTGTGAAGCTTCTGACAATAAATATCTGCTGAATCTAGTAGGTCACGATTGCTTGCTAGAGGCCGTCAACATCGTTAATGCCGCTGGTTTGTATGCTCCTCATTTAGCTGAAGACATTTTTCACGCCTATGCTCAATGTGGGTATGATTTTCAAGGCGAGTATGCCAAAGGCAGTTATTTTACATACGATGGCCGAACTCCTTTCAATCGTCTCATTTATCCCGTGCCTGAAGATGGTGGGCTTGGTGTTCATCTAACGCTGGATTTAGCTGGCAGTGCGCGATTTGGACCGGATGTCGAATGGAAAGGTGGACTAGGTGAGCGAGAGTTAATTGATTTTGACTACGCGGTTGATCCGTCGAGACGTAGTTTCTTTGCCTCGAGCATTCGGTCGTATTGGCCTGAGGTTGACGAAAGTCGTCTGCAGGCGGGCTATGCCGGTTTGAGGCCGAAACTAAAAATTAATGGCAGACTGTGTAACGATTTTCTGATTCACTCTGAGCGAGATCACGGATTAAAAGGTTTCGTAAATTTACTCGGAATAGAGTCGCCAGGACTGACATCTTCGATGGCTATTGCGGATTTAGTCTCCGAGTACTTTGCATGACAGTGCCGATTCCAATCAATTGACGTAAGGGGTAATTATTGTTTTGGAGTGCGCGCAAATGCCCAAATCTCAATTCTCTTCGCTCCAGCCTGTTTTAGCATTCTAGACGCTTCGTCTACCGTTGCTCCCGTGGTCACGACATCGTCAACAATAGCGATACTGTTTCCTTTGACGAATTCTATATTTCGAACGGAAAAACTGTTTTTAATGTTTTTCAGTCGAGCAGCTTTATTAGAGCGTTTTTGCTGCTTTGTTTCCTTAGTTTTAACAAGCAAATTGTTGCGATATCGAATGCCAGTTTTATGACTTAGCCGTGTAGCAAGTTCGTTAGCTTGGTCGAACTGATGTTCCTCATGTTTTTTGGGGTGCATAGGGATAGCGCACAAGAGGTCAGGGTAATCTGCGTTACTTAGTTTTCTGTTTTCAATAATAGCAATCGACATCGATTCGGCTATGTATTTTTTTGCGAGAAATTTAAAGTCGTGGCATAGCTTTGAGATTGGGAATTCGTATGAGCATGGAGCGAAAATTTGATCAAAGTAAGGCTGAGTATTTTTGCAGTCGTTACATATGGATTCATGAGCTCTGACTGTGATTGAACATGTAGCGCACTTAGGTTGGCTTGCCTGAATGTCCTCCAAGCAGTTTTTGCACAAAGCGTTGTGCGAGTCAGAATGCTTGTTACATAAATGACAGCGATTTAAGAGTAGGTGCTTGTATGGCGTATTGAAAAGGTATTTTGACTTGTTAACCAGTCTTCTGATTTTGGTTGACAAGTCTTGATCTGACTTTATCATTCACACTATCCTTGTGTTGATGCCAAGCAATGTAACATATCAACATTAATTTCCTCATTAAATAGATAGCAAGAGAGGCGTTTGGCCAAGATGAATATGAATGAACTAGGTGTGGTAAGGCATGACTGGGATAAAAAGGAAGTAGAGGAACTTTTTAATCTCCCATTTAATGATTTACTGTTCAAAGCTCAAGTGGTTCACCGCCAACATTTTGATCCAAATGAAGTGCAAGTGAGCACTTTGCTATCTATCAAAACTGGTGCATGCCCTGAAGATTGCAAGTACTGTCCGCAAAGTGGACATTACAATACTGGCCTTGAAAAAGAGAAGCTGATGCAAGTGGAAGCGGTATTAACAAAAGCTAAGCAAGCTAAGGAAAAAGGAAGTAGTCGTTTCTGTATGGGAGCCGCTTGGAAGCATCCGAGTGATAAAGACCTCCCTTACGTATTAGAAATGGTCAAGGGTGTTAAAGAATTGGGCTTAGAAACGTGTATGACTCTCGGTATGTTGAGAGATGATCAGGCTCAAGAGTTGGCAGATGCAGGTTTGGATTACTACAACCACAACCTAGATACGTCGCCTGACTTTTACGACAAGATCATTACCACACGAAGCTACCAAGATCGTCTTGATACCTTGCAGCATGTGCGTGATGCAGGTATGAAAATATGTAGTGGTGGCATTATTGGTATGGGTGAACGCGCATCAGATCGTATTGGCTTGCTAGTGCAGCTTGCTAATTTGCCGCAGCAACCTGAGAGTGTTCCTATTAATATGCTCGTTAAGGTAAAAGGAACACCCTTAGAAGATGTGGAGGATGTTGATCCGTTCGATTTCATTCGATGCATTGCTGTAGCGCGCATTATGATGCCGAAAAGTCATGTCCGCTTGTCTGCTGGACGTGAATCGATGAGCGATGAAATGCAAGCGCTTACCTTTATGGCGGGTGCTAACTCGATCTTTTATGGAGAGTGCTTGCTAACTACTCCTAACCCCGAAGCGCACAAAGATATGCAGCTATTTAAGCGCTTAGGCTTGCGTCCAGAGCAGCGTATTGAAGAGTCTGATGAAACACAAGAAGCTGTGCTGAACCAAGCAATTGTGAAGGATCAAGAAGCGAAAAATCCAATGTTCTATGAAGCAAGTGCAACTAGTGCTGGCGATTCAGTCCAACACTAGGTTTGTCTGTGGCGTACGACGCACCTTATTGGCGTGATCAACTATCTCTGATTGAGCAGAAAGCGCTTCTCAGAAAGCGCTTTGATGTTCACTCTCGAAGTGGAGTTGAGCTCGTCACTAATGGCGAGAAATTAACTAATTTTGCAAGTAATGATTATCTTGGCCTCGCGAGCCATCCTGAGATTGTTGAGGCCTTGTGCACGTCGGCACGCACCTATGGTGTCGGTAGTGGCGCTTCCGATGTTGTGTCTGGCCACTTTCAGGCGCATTCAGATCTGGAGCAAAAGCTAGCTCGCTTCACTAAGCGTGATAAAGCTTTGTTGTTTTCGACGGGGTATATGGCAAACCTAGCTGTTGCATCTGCGTTTGCGAATTCTCGTGCTCTATTACTACAAGATAAGCTGAATCACGCGTCATTGATTGACGGCGCCAAGTTGTCTGGTGCGAGAGCGCAAAGGTATCTGCATAATAACCCTGCTAGCCTCGGTAATTATCTAGCTAAACTGTATGACGCAGATAAATACGACCACTGCTTAGTTTTGAGTGATGGTGTGTTTAGTATGGATGGTAATGTCGCTGATATTTCTCAATTAAGCGAAGTATGCTCGTCTTATCCATCTTTGCTCGCCATTGATGACGCGCATGGACTTGGGGTTTTAGGTGAGGGCGGTTGTGGTAGCGTGCTTTCACAAGGTGTTTCTCAAGAACAGTGCCCGCTGTTAATTGGTACATTCGGTAAAGCGTTTGGTACTTTTGGAGCCTTCGTCGCAGGACCTGAGGATCTTATTTCATATTTAGAGCAAGTCGCACGCCCCCATATTTATACCACCGCGTTGCCGCCAAGTTTAGTCGATGCAACAAGTAAAAGCCTTTCGTTAATTGAAGCGGGTGATGATCTGAGGACTTTGCTCAATCAGCGAATTACTCAATTCAAAGAGGAATTGAGTGACAGTGGTTTTACTCTGTTAGATTCTCAGACTGCGATACAAGGCGTTGTATTAGGTGATAATCAGTTAGCTCTTGATGCAGGAGCATTTTTACGTGCTCGAGGTTTTTTAGTGGGCGTCATACGACCGCCCACTGTTCCCCAAGGTAGTGCCCGCTTGCGTATTACTATGAGTGCCGCGCATAACGCTTCAGATTTATCAAATTTGACTCAAGCTCTCAAAGAATTCCGCCGTGAGAGGATGGAGGCATGAGCAAGTACGTAGACCTTTTGTTTATTCAAGGTTGGTCGGTTTCTGAAGAATTCTACGCCGATTGGCTTCATGGTTTGTCAAAAGAACTTATGAGCAATCGATCAATCAAGATAGTAGCGTGCCCTGAGCGTGGCGATATTCGTTGGCTGGAGCATTTAGCCAAGGAATATGTATCGCCTAATACGGTGATTATTGGTTGGTCGCTAGGTGGAATGTTGGCCATTAAGCTCGCAGCTTACCTTGAAGGGGCTAATAAACCGTACGACCGTTTAGTGACACTAATGAGCTCGCCCAAGTTCGTAGAGTCGACGGATTATCAATGTGGTATGAAGCGACAGGACTTTGCTGATTTTGTGAGCTCTATTAGCGATGATCGAGCGATCGTTAAAACGTTTCCGTTTTTGTGTATCAAAGGTGCTCCTAAGCAATCCTCTTTATTGAAGCGAGTTCGCGAACAGTACGACCTTTGTTTATTAGAGGAATCAAATCGGTGCCAAAGCCTTAAGTTGCTAGGCGAATTGGATGTGCAGCAAGAGCTTGCCAACTTAACTCAGTCAGCACTCATGATATTCGGCGATCAAGATGTTTTGGTTAAGCAAAGCTGCGCTTTAGAGATTAAGAGCCAGTTTACTCATCATAAGAGCGTAATCATTGATGGTGTAGCGCACTTCCCGTTCGTTGATTCGGTGGGGCAGGTGCTTGTATCAGAGCTAAGTGACTTAAAGGCTGCGGTTTAAGATGTCCAATCAAAATGTAGCGAGTAAATCAGAGTTAGCAAATTCGTTCGGTAAAGCCGCTCAAAATTACGACGCTTCAGCATATCTACAGAAAATGGTTGGTAATCAGTTAATTGAGCATACTCTTGCGTGCGATGTTTCCTTCCCTCAAGGACTTGGGGGAGATCTTGGTTGCGGCACTGGGTATTTTTCCTCAGATGTAAAAACGAAATTCCAGCTCGCCGAAATGCTGTTGCTCGACATTTCTGAATCGATGGCGCGATACGCCTTTAGCCGGTGGTCTGAGGAAGCGTTGGTTGACGAAACGACTTCAACACGTGCGTTTTATCCTCTAGTGCTAGATGCCGAAAATATAGCTTTGCAATCCGAGGTTCTCGATTTTTGCTTCTCCAGTTTGGCGCTTCAATGGGTGAATGACTTGAAAACAGCCTTAAAGCAAGCTCACGCTGCGCTAAAACCTGGTGGTGTCATAAGCTATTCAACCTTAGTCGATGGCACTTTGGATGAGTTGAAAACGTCATGGTCTAGGGTCGATGACGCAACGCATGTAAACGAGTTTATGACTTATAGGGCTTGCCTCAACGCTGCGTTGGAGCTTGGTTATGAAGTGTTAGTTGATAAGCAGTCTCCAATAGTTGTTGAGTATCAGCGTCCTATGGATTTAATGAAGGATTTAAAAGCGATCGGTGCGCATAATATCTCGAGAGGTCGCTCAAAGGGGCTTGCAGGTAAGGGTAAGCTAAAACGAGTACTTCAAGCATATGAAGACTTTCGGCATCCAAAGGGGCATTACCCAGCAACCTATCAAGTTGCGTATTTTGTGCTTAAGAAAAAACGATGAGTGATTAATGAAAAAATATTTTGTAACCGGTACAGATACTGAAGTAGGTAAAACTTTTTCTAGTTGTCGCTTGCTAGAAGAAGCGTATCGGCAAGGAATGAGCACCCTAGGGCTAAAGCCGGTGGCAGCGGGTTGTGAAATGCTCGATAGCCAGATGAAAAACGAAGACGCATTAGCTTTGATTGAGGCATCATCAGTCAAATTGCCTTATGCCCAGGTAAATCCAGTCGCACTGGAGACTGCGTGTTCGCCGCATATCGCGGCAAGTATATCTAAGAAGGCAGTTAGCGCTTCGCGATTGACCGGATACGTGCGCGGCGCGTTAATGAGCAAGGTAGACTTCGCGCTTGTTGAGGGTGCTGGAGGTTGGAGAGTACCAATTAGTCCTCGCGAAACCATGGCAGACCTCGCCAAAGAATTAGGTTATCCAGTTATTGTTGTGGTTGGAATGAAGCTTGGTTGTTTGAATCATGCATTACTGACCGCAGAAGCGATCCGTAATGACGGGCTTGTATTAGCAGGTTGGATTGCGAATCAACAATCTTCAGACCAAATGAGCTATTTTGATGAAAATGTTCATACTTTGCGCCAAGCTATAAATGCACCTTGCTTAGGTGTTTTGCCGCATCAATCAGGTAGCGTTTCTGCAGAATTTGGTAAATATATACATTTAGATTGTTTAACTGTGTAAAAGATAGGCTCAATGCTTGCACAGCCAACCAAGCTTTGCTTCAATTAAATTGATCAGAAATTAATCAATGGTTTGGCAAATGAATATCAATGCAGTATCAGAAATCGGATTGAGCGGTGTACGCACAGGGTTAGAAGGTGCCGAAAAGGCAGCTGCTGACATCGTACGTGCTGGAACCGTAGATGGTGCTGATGGTACAAATGATGTTGTCGAACCAATCATTGAACTTCGCTTATATCAACGTTCTATTGAAGCGTCATCACAAGTAGTTCGCACCGCGGATGAAGTACTTGGTACTCTTCTCGATACCCTAGCATAACCCTCGTTTAATTCTCCCTTGTTTAAAGGTTCGCGTTTTTGTGCGAGACGCACTCCTGTTTGTTCTCTTTTAGTTTCTCGTAATGCTTGACAAAGCATACAAGCGAACGTATGTTTCAAACACTCGTTTGATTTAGAGTCGAAACCGGCACGTGTACTGTTAACACGGGCTTTGAAATTTAATTAGTTTTCAAACGAAACCGAATAAAATTGAGGTAACGTTATGCCAGAATATAAAGCTCCCCTAAGAGACATTAAGTTCTTAATGGACGAAGTGCTTGATAGCGAACAGCACTACCAAAACATCGGTGCGACTGATGCAACTCCTGACATGATCGATGCGATCGTTGCTGAAGGCGCTAAGTTCTGTGAAGAAGTTCTTGCACCTATTAATCAATCAGGTGACCAAGAAGGTTGTACTTGGAGCGAAGACGGTGTTAAAACGCCGACTGGTTTTAAAGAAGCATATCAGCAGTACGTAGAAGGCGGATGGCCTTCAATGAACGCTCCTGTTGAGCACGGTGGTCAAGGTCTTCCAGAATCGATCAACATCATTCTCAGTGAAATGGTTGGTACTGCTAATTGGGCATGGGGTATGTACCCTGGTTTATCTCACGGTGCACGTGCAACACTTGAAGAGCACGGAACACCTGAGCAGCAAGAGACTTACCTGACTAAACTTATCTCTGGTGAGTGGACAGGTACTATGTGTTTGACTGAGCCGCAATGTGGTTCTGACCTAGGTATCCTTACTACTAAAGCTGAGCCAAACGCTGACGGTTCTTATGCTATCACTGGTACTAAGATCTTTATCTCTGCTGGTGAGCACGACATGGTCGATAACATCGTTCATATCGTACTGGCACGTCTTCCAGGTGCTCCGGAAGGTACAAAAGGTATTTCTTTGTTCGTCGTTCCTAAGTGTCTTCCTGATGCAAACGGTGAAGCAGGTGAGCGTAATGCTGTTTCTTGTGGTTCTATTGAGCACAAGATGGGTATTCACGGTAACTCAACTTGTGTGATGAACTTCGATGGCGCGAAAGGTTGGTTGATTGGTCCAGAAAACAAGGGCCTAAACTGCATGTTTACGTTCATGAACGTTGCGCGTATCGGTACTTCTATTCAAGGTCTTGCGGCTGCGGAAGGTTCTTTCCAAGGTGCACTTACATACGCTAAAGATCGTTTGGCGATGCGTTCATTGACTGGTCCTAAGAACCCAGAAGGTAAAGCTGACCAAATCATCGTGCACCCTGACGTTCGTCGTATGCTTCTTACTCAGAAAGCTATCGCGGAAGGCTCTCGTGCGATGATCTACTATGCAGCTCAACAGGCTGACCTAGTTGCTCACGGTGAAGGTGAAGATCAGAAAGCTGCTGATGAGATGCTTGGCTTCTTGACGCCAATCTTGAAAGCATTCTGTACTGAAGCTGGTTTTGAAGCTGCTAACCACGGTTTACAAGTATTCGGTGGCCACGGTTTCATTGCTGAATGGGGCATGGAGCAAATTGTTCGTGATACGCGTATCGCACTTCTTTATGAAGGAACTACTGGTATTCAGGCGCTTGACTTACTTGGTCGTAAGATCCTTATGAGCCAGGGTGCATCACTTCGCAACTTCACTAAGCAGGTACATAAGTTCTGCCAGGCTAACGAAGGTAACGAAGCCTTGAAACCATTCATCGAGAAACTAACTACTCTTAACAAAGAGTGGGGCGACATCACAATGAAAGTTGGCATGAATGCTATGAAGAACCGTGATGAAGTTGGTGCGGCTTCTGTAGACTTCCTAATGTACTCTGGTTACGTATGCTTGGCATATTTCTGGGCGCAAATGGTTAAAGTTGCTCAAGAAAAGCTAGACGCTGGTACTACTGAAACTGGTTTCTATACAGCTAAAGTACAAACTGCACAGTTCTACTTCGATCGTATCCTTCCACGCACAGCTGCACACGCGCAGATGATTGCTGCAGGTAGCGACTCGATGATGGCAATCGACGAAGAAAACTTCGCATTCTAATTGTCATTATTCATGAAAAAGCCCGCTTTGCGGGCTTTTTTGCGTTATAATGCGCGCGATTTTTTTGGCTGACGGCGTTCTTTGAGCGCTTTAGCTCATAGATAAACACAAAGAATTAATTGAGGATTAGGAAATGGCAGAGTACAAAGCGCCCCTTCAAGATATTCGCTTCGTAATGAATGAAGTGTTTGAAGCAGAAAAACTTTGGGGTTCATTGGCAGGCACACAAGATGTCATTGACATGGAAACTGCTGATGCAATTTTAGAAGAGGCTGGAAAAATTACAGCTTCGTTGATTGCACCATTGAGTCGTGAAGCTGATGAAGAAGGTTGTCACTTTGATAACGGTAAAGTCACTGTACCTGCAGGCTTTGTAAATGCATATAAAACGTTTGCTGAAGGTGGTTGGTCAGGTTTGACTGGTAACCCAGTTTACGAAGGTATGGGCATGCCTAAAATGTTGGGCGCTCAGTATGAAGAGATGCTTTACTCTGCTGACATCTCATTCGGTCTATATGTGTGTTTGACTTCTGGTGCGGCATTGGCAATTGATGCGCACGCTTCAGAAGAGCTTAAGCAAAAATACCTGCCAAAAATGTATTCAGGTGAATGGACAGGTGCTATGGATTTGACTGAGCCTCACTCAGGTACAGATCTTGGTATGATTCGCACCAAGGCTGAGCCAAATGCCGACGGTTCATACAGCATTACTGGTACGAAGATCTTTATCACAGGTGGTGAAAATGACCTGACTGATAACATCATTCATCTAGTGCTTGCGAAACTTCCGGATGCGCCAGCTGGATCAAAAGGTATTTCTCTTTTCCTAGTGCCGCGTAACAGTGTTGATAACAACGGCGTTGTAGGTGAAAACAATAATGTTACTTGTGGTTCAATCGAACACAAGATGGGTATTAAAGCTTCCGGTACCTGTGTTATGAACTTTGATGGTGCGCAAGGTTGGTTGGTCGGCGAAGTAAACAAAGGTCTTTTGGCTATGTTTACAATGATGAACTACGAACGCTTGAGTGTTGGTATTCAAGGTTTCGCCGCAGCAGAGCGCTCTTACCAAAACGCACGTGAATACGCACTTGATCGTATTCAAGGTCGTGCAGCAACAGGTCCTGTTAATACTGAAAAGCAAGCTGACCCGATTATCGTTCACGCTGACGTTCGTCGTATGCTTCTTACTATGAAGGCTTACACAGAAGGCTCGCGTGCTTTCTCTACCTACGTTGCAAGTTACCTCGACATTGCTAAGTTCTCTGATGATGCCGATCAGATTAAGCATGCAAATGCAATGATTGCACTTCTCACGCCAATCGCTAAAGCATACATGACAGACCGCGCATTAGATTCTTGTGTTGCTGGTCAGCAAGTATTTGGTGGTCATGGCTTTATTCGTGAGTGGGGTCAAGAGCAACTAGTTCGTGACACGCGTATCACGCAAATATATGAAGGTACTAATGGCGTTCAAGCAATGGACTTGATGGGGCGTAAAGTTGTTGCTAATGGTGGCAAACTATATGAGCTATTTGCTAGCGAAGTAAAAGAGTTCATTGCTGCTGAATCAGGCAATCCTGCGTTGGCTGGCAAGCTTGATCAACTTTCTGCAGCTTTAGATCGCTTAACTGAAGCGACTGAATATGTAATTGGTGCAACACAGGGCGACGCAGATGCGATCGGCGCAGCAGCGGTTGAGTACTTGGATTTATTTGGTCTAACTGCATACGGCTACATGTGGGCACGCATGGTTGCAAAAGCAGCACCTAAAGTTGAAGAAGATGTGTTCTATGCGAATAAGCTTAAGACTGCTAACTTCTTCTTTAGTCGTCTTCTTCCAAGGACTCTTTCTCTTCTTGAGACGATTAAGTCTGGTAGTGAAGATACGATGGCGCTTGAAGCTGAAAACTTCTAAGTCTTATTTAGCGTCAATAAAAAACCGGTACTTGTTACCGGTTTTTTTATGTCTGACATTCGGCCAAAAAAAAGCGGCGTGGTCGCCGAACAAGACCATCGCCGCTGAGGTTAAACAAACTAATAACTAAGGAGGGAAATGAAAACCCTGAAACATCTCTGTTTCGTTAAGATAGATATTAGTTTTGGATGGGGCGTATTTTGATCGGCCGAAAGGCTTATTTGCTGAAAGTTAATAAAAACGAAAGGCGAGTTACTTAATTAAATAGCTTAAGAAGGCTGTCTTTAATCTTGTCTACGGCTTCGTTATCTTTCCCAATGATGCCGTCCAAGCGTTCACGATGCTTATTGATGACGCGATCAAGCTCTTTTTCTGTTTTGCGCTTTGCTTCATCAATAGCTGCATTTTGAACTTGCTGCTTCAGTGCGCTGTAGTTGATGTCGCAACGATGTTGATTGGCAATTAGCTTGCCTTGGCATGTTAAAGGAATGCTAATGTTCTGAAGTTTTGGATTGATGCGACAGGCATGTGTTGCGCCGTTCGCTTCAGGTTTTATGTAAAAGTTAGCTTCATATGATTGATTTAGAATATCAGCAGTACCATTTACGATTGTGTTCGTGCTATTCGAATTAAGCTTTGTATGTTGGGTTTGTATGACGGAGTTGTTTAACTCGATTGTACTTGTTAGCTTTTTGATGCTCGTTGAAGAGCCCGCTTTCTCAATGTCATATTTGTCATTATTAATATATGAAATGCCTTTACAGAGCCAAGCATCAATATTTATTCCGTCCACACGACCCTGTTGAAGTTCAGCTTGAACACTTCCTGAGTTAGTAGCTTTAAGATCTGGGATGGTGTTACCCGTCAGGGATATGGCGCCATTTAGATCAAGTGTACCTGCAAAGGAAATATCGTTTGTTTGCAGAGTAGGCGGCATAAGTTCTCCAACAATAAGACTATTCGCATCAATGCTAAGATCCCAAACTGGATTGGGCAGTTGTACATTCACGACTGCGGCGGCTGTGATACTTCCGTTCGCGACTGAGGCTTCATTAGTGCTTCTTATACGGCCGTTGTTTATCAAAATCGATGTTTTTATCCCTGAAGCCTCAATGTGCTGATATCTCAGTTTGTCTTGCACGAGATTAAAGGAGATGTCCGCCTTTTGGATGAAGTCCAATGGCAAGATCTGTTTGACTGCTTCGTTATTTGATTCAATTGCAGCGATATGTGGCGCGGTAACCTGCTTTTGCGAAGGAATTATGGCAGCGAGGTAGTTGTCTATAACCGCCTGATCGCCAGCCAATGAGATGTCATAAAAGTTGGCAGCTGGGCGCGCTTTAATTGAACCCAAGAACTTTGATTCGTCGAACGCTAAGTCGAAATTAGTGCTCTGTAAAGTTCCTGAACGAAATGTAAATGGAGCATCAACTCCTATGTTTTTAAAGGCTTTGTCGTTAATCGGTAAATTTAAACCTAAGTATTGGTTTACATTTGCAAGAGCAAAGGGTGCAACGTGAATCATGCCCGTTATATCAGGACTGGTGCGAAGCTTCTTGGCGACAAATTGAGTATCTAAAGCAATGCTGGCGCCACTGACCTGCATGCTCGAAGCGTTTAGTGTGTCACCTTTCAGGTCATACTCAAAGTTTCCAGTTAGCGAGAGCTGTATGGTTTTCTTATTAGGCAGTATCCCAGAAAGGTCGAGATTATTTTCAAGTCCAATGAGTGATAGCATTTGACGTTCAGCGCTGATATTTGCTTTTGTTCTGAGGCTGTTGAAGTAGCGTGTCCCTTGTAGCTTGTCTTCATAAGTGAAGCTGAATTGAATAGGAAAATCCTCATCTAGTCTTGCATTATTCACTTCTAAGTCAAAGCTGTGAAGTGAGATATTCAGAGAGCTTTGCGCGTTTATGTAGTCCACTCGATAGTTTTGAATATGAATATGCTTTGCCAAAAATGGTATCGTCGCCAACTCTGTGCTTGTAGGTTTCAGATTTGTATTGTCGGTGGTGACAACTGAACTATCTGTTTTTTGTGACTCTTCATCGACCGGTTTACCGCCTTCAGTCAAAAGATCCCAATTACGATTTCCAGATTCGTCGACATACAGATGAATATGAGCGCCGTTTGAATAAATTCCGTTAATTTCAGGGGCGAGCTTGAGCAAGCTGAGCGTGTCTATCGATAGGTCGATCTGTGATACCTGAGTAAATACTTGCCCCTCTTGATCTAGAATACTGAGAGAGTCAAGGGTTACACCGAGAGGCCACCAAGAAAGCTTCAATTCCCCATCAATTTTTATAGTTAAACCGAAACGGTCCTTCGTACTGTTTTCGATGTCTCTTTTATAGTCATTAACATCAATACTGCTTAGAACAGTAATGATTGTAAGTACCAAGATAACGAAAATCGTAACTAATATTTTTAGTGCAAGCTTAAGCATGGCCAATGACTGTTGATAATTCGAGTCTAAATCTTAGTGAGTCGAATATATCCATTGGACTAACAGGAGTTTACGGTTTAGACATTTGCGCTTTATCTTCAAAGTGTTTGTCCACATTGATCAGTTAAAAAGCAAGTTTTGATCAGTCCTATGTATTTAAACTAGAGTAGAGTTACTAAGTTGAATAAAAATAAAACCTGTTAGGAATATCTATGCCAGTTCAAGTCCCTTTGTTGATAAACGGCGAGTTCGTTGAAAGCACAAGCCAAAACAAATTACCTGTATTAAATCCAGCAACCCAAGAAGTCCTTGCTGAAGTGCCATGCGCGTCTGAAGCTGAAATGGAGCTAGCTATTGAAGGCGCTAAACAAGCCTATAAAGCTTGGAAAAATACTGCAGTGACGGATCGTTCTCGTTTAATGTTTCGCTATCAACACCTATTAAAAGAGAAGCAGCGCGAGATAGCAGAAATCTTAGCGGTCGACACAGGTAAGAACATCGAAGATGCTATGGGCGATGTTTGGCGTGGAATAGAGGTCGTCGAGCAGGCGTGCAATATTCCTAGCTTAGTTATGGGGGAAACGGTTGAGAATGTTGCGCGAGAGGTTGATACGTACAGTATCACGCAGTCACTCGGCGTTACGCTTGGCATTACGCCATTTAACTTCCCCGCCATGATTCCTTTGTGGATGTTTCCGATGGCGACGGCATGCGGCAACGCTATGATTCTCAAACCGTCTGAACAGGTCCCGTTGGCAACCATGCGTTTAATAGAGTTGTTTGTAGAAGCGGGCGCACCTGCAGGTTTGGTTCAAGTGATCCATGGCGACAAGGATCAGGTTAATTATCTCTTAAATCATGAAGACGTTGTCGCGACATCTTTTGTTGGCTCTGTGCCGGTCGCTGCGCACGTGTATCGCACGGCAACCAATCAGTTAAAGCGCGCTCAATGCTTCGCGGGTGCCAAGAATCATATGGTTGTTATGCCTGATGCCGATAAGGCAACTGTAATGAATGCACTAGTGGGCGCTACGGTAGGCGCTGCAGGACAGCGTTGTATGGCGATTAGTGTCATTGTATTTGTCGGCGAAACAATTAAGTGGGCTGACGACTTAGCAGAGCGCTTGAGAAATGTGAATCCAGGTGCGTGGGATGACCCTAATGCTGCGTTTGGTCCGGTGATTACACCGGCAAGCAAACAAAGAATTGAGTCATTGATCGAGTCTGGAATTACGCAAGGAGCGACATGTTTAGTTGATGGGCGAGGCGTCGTTGTTGACGGATATCCAGATGGAAACTGGGTCGGGCCGACGCTCTTTAAAGATGTTTCTACTGATATGGATATATATCAACAAGAAATATTCGGCCCAGTAGTATGTTGTATTAATGTTGATTCTCTGGATGCAGCCTTGGATTTGGTTAACAGCAGTCCTTATGGCAACGGTACGTCTATATTTACTCAGTCTGGGATCAGTGCTCGCCGTTATCAGCACGAGGTTGAAGTTGGTCAAGTGGGTATTAATTTGCCTATACCTGTTCCTTTGCCGTTTTTCTCGTTCACTGGCTGGAAAGGTTCTTTTATGGGTGACTTGCATGCTTATGGAAAACAAGCCGTCAGGTTTTATACCGAAACTAAAACCGTGACCTCAAACTGGAAAGCTACGGAAAATCAGTCATCCGGCCCGAACATGAGTATCTCGTTAAAGTAAGAAGCATTTCATTTTTAATTTGCTGATAAAAACAAGGATAAATTATGGCAACGATTACGTTTGTTGGTCTCGGTAATATGGGCGGCCCAATGGCTTTGAATTTGATCAAGGCCGGTCATTCGGTTTATGCGATTGATTTGATGCCTGAGCTCGTTGAAAGCTTAGTTAGAGAAGGCGCGCATAAAGCGCAGTCTTTGGAGGATGCGGTAAAAGCATCAGACGTCATTATTACAATGCTCCCTGCTGGAAAGCATGTGGCTTCTCTATTTTTAGGCGAGCCAAATGCCAAACAGGGTTTGCTCGAACAGCTCAGCAACAAGCCTCTGATTATTGATTCCTCAACGATTGATGCCGCAACAGCCAGAAGCGTGCACGACGCTTGTCGTGAAAACGGTATCGATATGGTTGATGCGCCAGTCTCCGGAGGCGTTGCCGCAGCAGCTGCGGGTAGTTTAACGTTTATGTGTGGTGGGGATGCTGTTGCCTTTGAAAAGGCGCAACCTATCTTAGGCGCAATGGGGGCTAATATATTCCATGCAGGTCCTGAAGGTGCGGGGCAGGTTGCCAAAATGTGTAACAACATGCTGCTAGCAATACACATGATCGGAACATCTGAGGCATTAAATCTAGGCGCAAACAATGGGCTAGATCCATCTGTATTGTCTGAAATCATGCTGGCTAGTTCTGGAAAAAATTGGAGCCTAGAAAAATATAATCCTTATCCCAATGTTATGCCGACAAGCCCTGCCTCGAATGATTATCGACCGGGTTTTATGGTAGATCTAATGGCCAAAGACTTAGGCTTGGCGATGGAGAATGCTGTCGAAACTTCAAGTAAAACGCCTCTAGGTCGTGCTGCACATGACATGTATGTCGATAAGCAAGATTCAGGAGAAGGAAAGAAGGATTTTTCTAGTATTCTTGAAGATATCGCTAAATAAAAACGCCGTCATTTCTATTACAAGGAGCCGAAGAGCTCCTTTTTTATTGTCTACAGTTTTTGTGCGAGGAACTTTGCAGTCATAATTTGTCTATAGTGTCCTCTAAACAATTGTAGGGTATGAAAATGCGTGGAGTAAAAGCAGCTCGTTTAGTCATGAGCTTTTTATTAGCGGTATTGCTTGGTGCAAGTAAGGCGGTTTATGCAGAGACCTTATCAGTTTTGTCTCCCTCAGAAGACGACCTAAAACAATGGGAGTCAAAGTCATTTGAGGGAGAGACGCAGTATATGCTCGAGCGTGATAGTGACGGAGCGTCATTCTTGAGGGCAATCAGCAATGCAAGTGCGTCAGGCCTGTTTTTGAAACAAGATATCGATATTAACGAATTTCCTTACTTGAATTGGGAGTGGAGGTCCGATAAGAGCTTAGCTGCATTAGATGAGCAAAGTAAGTCAGGTGATGATTATGTTGCACGAATGTATGTTGTTGTTGATGGTGGTTTGTTTTTCTGGAATACGATCGCACTAAACTATGTTTGGTCTTCTAGCGCTACGAGCAAAGATGCTTGGCCAAATGCCTTTGCCGGCGACAACGCCCAAATGGTTCCCGTAAAAAATGCAAGTTCGGCGTCAGGGACTTGGTATACCGAGAAACGCAATTTGAAAGAAGACTTTAAGGCGTTTTTCGGTAAGGGCATATCCCGTATTGATGCAATTGCGATCATGACTGACACAGACAATTCAAAACAAGATGCCCAAGCGAGTTATCGCAATATCTACTTCTCTAAGAATTAGTTAGCTTTGCTGAATCATTATTATGAGATCCTCATTAATCAACTAGAGGGTATTTTCGAATAAAAATCCATATATAGTGAAACGATATAAGCATATATCTTTTTGATTTAATAGCGTTGATATATACTCACTACGATATTTTTTTACGAAGCAAACTGCACTAATTAACTAAGGAATAATTACCGTGGCGAAAAAGAGAGATGAGTCTGGGGTTCTCCCAGAAATAGTTCATTTCTTCGATAAAGATTCAAACACCTCTTCTTATATTGTTATTGACCCCACCATTAAACACTGTGCAATTATCGATTCAGTATTAGATTTTAATTACGCGTCTGGTCGAATCTCGCATGATAGTGCAGATAGACTTATCCGTTATGTGCAAAATAAATCTTTGTCTCTCGAATGGATCATTGAGACGCGCGTGCATGCGGATCATTTATCAGCAGCACCATATATAAAAGAGAGGTTAGGGGGAAGATTAGCGATCGTAGAACAGATCTTGACGGTTCAAGACTGCTTCGGAAAAATCTTCAATGAAGGTAGCAAATTTGCTCGCGATGGATCGCAGTTCGACTATCTGTTTGCCATGGACGAGCAATATAAGATTGGCAATATTGAGTGCATTGCGCTGTTTACTCTTGGGCATACCCCCGCTTGTGTGACGCATGTTATTGGTGATGCAGCTTTCGTTGGCGATACCTTATTTATGCCTGATTCGGGCACGGCACGGTGTGATTTTCCTGGCAGTAGCGTGAGCGTTTTGTATGACTCTATTCAGAAGATATTTTCCCTTCCCGATGAAACACGCCTTTATATGTGCCACGACTACCAACCTGATGGTCGTGAACTGGAGTTCGTCTCTACCGTTGGAGAGCAGAAAAACAAAAACGTTCATATCTCGACAGAAATAAAGAAAGTAGACTTTGTTTCATTAAGAGAACAGCGAGACGCGACACTAGATATGCCGCGTTTAATTATCCCATCCTTACAAGTAAACATGCGGGCTGGATTTTTGCCCGACGCTGAAGATAACGGCGTTCGTTACTTTAAGGTTCCAATTAATGCCTTTGGTTAAAACAAACAAGCACTGAGAATATTATGGAAATTAAAAAGATTGCAGAAAAATATACGGTTTCAGATCAGATTACTGTTGCCGACGTTTCTAGCTTAGCTGACATGGGTGTAGAACTTCTTATTTGTAACCGTCCGAATGGAGAGGCTGCCGATCAAACTCCATATGAAGAGATTGCGCAAGCGGCAGAGAAATTTGGAATTAAGTTCGTTGCCATTCCTTTTGCTGGAGGTCAACTTCAAGCAAGCCAAGTCCAAGAATTTAAAAGCGAACTTGATGCGGGTCTCGTAACGCATGCTTATTGCCGAACGGGCAATCGTTGCACGATCATATGGGAGGAAAGCAGCAAAATTTAATCGATTTTCTGTTGGGTTGAAGACTCTGTGAATCAGTATTATTCGAAGCAGTTATTTGTTAACGATATTATCGCTGCGTTTATCGTAACTGCTTTGCTGATTCCTCAATCCATTGCTTACGCAATGCTGGCCGGCCTTCCTCCTCAGGTCGGTTTATTTTCTAGTATTTTACCCATCGTTGTTTATAGCCTTTTTGGTAGTAGTACGACGCTATCTGTGGGGCCTGTCGCAATCATCTCCTTAATGACCGCATCGGCCATAGGTTCAGTTAGTGAAAATGTGGATGTCGGATACGCAGAAGCAAGTATTGTACTGGCTTTGCTGTCGGGGCTTTTCCTCGTCTTGTTTGGCTTATTTCGGCTCGGGCTGATCATTAACTTTATATCAAAGCCAGTCGTGTCAGGATTTATTACGGCTTCTAGTTTGATTATTGTTGCGAAGCAAATAGATCATTTTTCGGCGTTTGATATCTCGTCGTTTAATTCAACATTAGCGCTTGGCGTAACCTGCTTGACAATCCTTTTATTAAATAAACAATTTGGTACTCAGATTTTCTCGCGCTTAATGCCAGCGGGTATCGCGAATTTAATCAGCAAAGCAGTGCCATTTTTTCTAGTCGTTTTAGCTTCGTGTATGTCGTTCTTTTTTGACCTAGAAGCAATAGGGGTTGCAGTTGTTGGTTATATACCTCAGGGCTTGCCTAGTATCTCTTTTGCCGAAGTTGATGTTTCGATTGTCGAGAAGCTGGCATTACCGGCTTTAATGATTAGTTTGATTGGGTATGTCGAGTCTGTATCGGTTGCTCAAACTCTTGGTGCTAAAAAGCGAGAAACTATTATCCCGAATCGTGAGCTTATTGGACTCGGAGCGTCAAATATTGCATCTGGCCTATCCGGAGGAATGCCAGTTACCGGAGGGTTTTCACGATCTGCCGTGAATTTTGAGGCCGGCGCAGCGACTAAGTTATCTAACCTATATGTAGCACTTGGTGTTGCGTTGGCGGCACTGTTTTTAACGCCCTATATCTATTACCTCCCAAAAGTTGTTTTGGCCTCGTTGATCATTGTTGCTGTTATTGGGTTGATGGAGTTTGTGGTGTTTAAACGTACGTGGCTCTATTCAAAAAGTGATTTTCTTGCTGTAGCAGCGACCGTGGTTATCACGCTTACTTCGGGCGTTGAGGCTGGTGTTATTTCGGGTGTAATTATTTCCTTATGTCTTCACTTATACAGGACGTCTAAACCGCACATTGCAGAGGTTGGGTTATTAGAGGGAACAGAGCACTTTAGGAACGTAAAGCGATTTGATGTGACGACTTGTCTCAGAGTGCTGAGTGTGAGGCAGGATGAAAGTTTGTTTTTTGCAAACGCTGAGATGTTGCAAGCATACGTTCTTAATGAGCTATACAAGCGCGATCAAATTGCCCATGTAATTATTCAATGCAGCGCGGTAAACGAAGTTGACTATAGTGCGTTAACCATGCTCGAGAACCTTAATAAGAAATTATTCGAACAAGGTGTTTTACTGCACTTGTCTGAAGTGAAAGGTCCTGTTGATGACAAGCTTGCAACTGCTGGGTTTTATGACCGTTTGACGGGTAACAAGTACTTATCCCAATATGATGCCTTTGAGGCGCTGAAGCGCTAAATCTTTGACTATACTCCTGCCGAAAATTACGTAGGAGATACTGTGAAGACTTCCATCTTTTTGTTTTTTATTCTGGTTTGGCCATGTCTTGCCTCGAGTGCTGTTGTTGATGCGACTCAACCTCCATGGAATGTAATAGGTAAGTTGCGTGTTGAAGCGAAGCAATCCTGTACGGCAACGCTTGTTTCGCCCGATACCGTATTGACCGCCGCGCACCGCATATACGACTACAAAACCCGTTCTTATTTTTCACCGAATAAAATTCATTTCCTAGCGGGCTTGAATGCCGGAGCTTTGGTCGCGCAGTCTGAAGCGATGAGTTACACCGTTGCTGCGAAGCATTTGCCTGAAGGAACTTTCGACGATCAGGCCCTACTTAAAGACTGGGCTCTAGTGCGTTTACGATATCCGGTTGGCTGTATGTTAGGTCATATGAAACCCGGCGATCACACAAACTCCTTTCAACGCTTTATGATTGCAGGCTATCCAAAGTCTGATCCTTCTCGTATGCATGCAGAGCAGAGCTGTAAGTTAGCGTTACCACCCAAAAAGAACCAAATGATTAGAATAAAAGACTGTGCGGTTGAACATGGTGATTCCGGTGCCGCACTGGTTGGACTGAATGGCAATAAAGCAACGGTGCTTGGCGTACTATCTGCAGCCACTAATGATAGTAAAGGAAGATTTAGAGCATTTGTCGTACCTTCAGACGCGTTTTTGAAAAGTATTAAAAAACTACCTCAGAGCTGTGAAAAATTGATGCCTGAATATTGACCTGAAAGGTCATGTTGCGACTGGCCGCTTATCACAACACTCATCTGCATTAAGCGCCGTAAGGCTTAAGAGTTTTAGTTAGGCTGTAACTTCTCACGACAATAAGAAGGTTTAGAGATGACTATAACTAATGAAATTTTAGTTCCTGTAGTAGTGCTTGTTGCATGGTCGCTTGTGCAATGGTTGTGGATGTTAGCAACCCGACTTCCCGCAATTAAGGCGTCAGGAATGACATTAGACGCAACGATTCCTACCGGCGAACAAATGGCAAGTTTGCCATCGAAAGCGAGGTGGAAGGCTGATAATTACAATCATCTAATGGAGCAGCCAACTGTATTTTATGCGCTTGCGATAAGTATGGCTTTACTCGGTCTTGGAGAGGGTTTGAACGAAACACTTGCATGGGCTTATGTGGGCTTGAGAATCGTTCATAGCTTGTTTCAATCACTCGTTAATAAAATTGAATTGCGTTTCATGTTATTTGCGTTATCAAACGTGCCGTTATTCTGGTTAACGATTAACACTTTGACCTCATTATCGTAGCGATTTGCGAAATTAGAGATGAGCCAATGGCTGTCACGCTCATCTCTAATTACCAGATTTAGAAATCTAACTCTTTTATTGTTTTGACTATTTCAATTGGGATGTGGTGTTTCTGATTAGTGTTGTAATCAAAGAACACAATTGTTCCTTCTCCCTCAGCTGCGATTCGGCCTGATTTGTCGCTTTTAACAAAATACTTCATCGTAAATCTATCTGCGCTTAACTCGGTTATTTTCGTCGCAACTGTTATGTTGTCTGGGTATGTCAGCGGCGCTTTAAAGCGGCATTGCGTTGAACCCAAGATTGGCCCGATACCATGAATTTGCATGTATTCGTTGATTCCAGTCTCTTCAAAGTAGGCAATTCGAGCACTCTCAAAGTATTTGAAATAAACCACGTTATTCACATGTTGGAATGCATCCATTTCTCCCCATGCGACCGGGAGATGTATTTTGATATTGCAGTTATCGAAGGTCTCAGACACGAACGTTTTCCTTTATTGTTTTGTGCTTAGAACTTAACAAATACTTCTACTCGATAACAGTTTTTAGTTTGATTGCTAAACTATATAGCTCGTACGTGAGGATGATGTATGCGCGAGCAAAAACAAAAAGGGCTGCACGGGTGGATTAGATTACTGGAGGGTAGCCAAGCCGCTACGCTTGCTGGATTACTTAAAGAATTAGATCGCTTGAC
This sequence comes from Oleiphilus sp. HI0066, assembly GCF_001635725.1. NCBI lineage: Bacteria > Pseudomonadati > Pseudomonadota > Gammaproteobacteria > Oceanospirillales > Oleiphilaceae > Oleiphilus > Oleiphilus sp. HI0066. The sequence goes on along the minus strand of NZ_LWFH01000446.1, from coordinate 19,320 downwards.
TGCAAGTGACGATTCATCTGCGATTCAGTTAGGCGAGGTATTGAGAAAGGACGCGAGTCTTACAAGTCATATTATAAGGATTGGAAACTCCATCCAGTTTAACCCGAGTTCAACACCTGTTACGACCGTTAGCCGAGCAATTATAAATATTGGATTTAAACATATACGTAGTGTGTGCTTGGCCGTAAAAGTACTTGAGTTGTTTTCGATGAACAATGCGAGTGACCAGGTGGCAGACCGTTTGGTAACGGGACTTCATTCTTCTTTTCAAGCGCGTGCTTTGTGTTCCCGACTCAATGAAACCGAGCGTGAAGAGGTGTTCATAGCTTGTCTGCTGAGTCAGTTAGTCGAATTACTTATCGTATCGTCTTGTGATCCGGAAGGGAATTTATATGCGAGCAAGGTTGAGGCTAGCACTACAACAGAAGAGCGAAACATTATCGCCAATAATGTTCTAGGAACTCGCTTAGATACCTTGTCGAAAACACTAATGAAACGCTGGCAGATAGATGGATTAATTAATGATCTCTATAACCCCAGAGCGGTTGATCAGCGTCTGAAAGCTATAGTGCTTGGTCAAGATGCATGTGAAGCGGTTGAATCGGGGGAAGACAGTCGAGTCTTCAAAAGTGTGTTGAAGAAAATGGTCGCATATACCGGTAAAACCGGAGTACATGTGAAAAGCGATGTCCGCGCTGCACGTTATGAAGCATTGCTGGCAATCAAGGAATTTGATGATCAAAAGATTATTACTTGTGCGCAGCGCCGCTTGTCAGATAACAGCGATTCAAGCGAAGTAGATGCTGTACAACAAAGCTCTGAGGGAAGTGGGCTGTCTGCTGAAGATGATGTAAACGCTGACTCTGATCCACAGATTATTCTTCAGAATGATACGAACGAGTCTGATAGTGGTTTGGTAAAGCAAGTAAAAACGCATCATGACTTTGACGCGCAAAAACAGCTGCATGTAAGTCAAAAGCTTACCGAAATGTTGTTGGCAAACGAATTTGAAATGAATGGTTTTTTCCGTTTGCTGCTGCGAGGTGTTTATTATGGCGCGGGCTTTGAACGCTGTGCATTGCTCCTTAAAAATACAACTACTCATCGGTATGTGTGTAAGTTAAGTGATGGCATCTCAAAGATATCGAGCAATGTGTCGGTGACGCAAGAGATAGAGCAGAGCGCCTCATTCGAACAAGCAATGGTTAGCGAAAAAGCGTTTATCTTTAAAGTCGGCGATGCTGACAGTGATAAAAAACTCGATGCGCTTGCTTTCAAAACGGGTGTTGAGACTTGTTTGGTTGCAGTGTTGAAGTCGCAGTTTAAACCGATTGGTTTTTTATATGCAGATCTTTATGAGAGTAAGCGAGAAATCGACACGGCATACGTAGAGCGGTTTAACCAACTCTACGTTCAGTCAAAACTAGCGTTGAACATAATTGGCAAGAAAAGTTGAATACTTAGCCTTGCGTGATATCAACATAGACCGTGATGCGTTGGCCTGGCTGAAGATATTTTTTTCCGCCAAGCTTGTTCCATTTTTTTAGCTCGTTGATCGAGACTTTGTATCTATTGGCTATGCGCCATAAAGAGTCACCGTTGCGTACGCGATAGCTGAGTTTTTTGAGCTTATCTCTCGGGGCATACGAGCTTGCTATCGAAGGCTGATAACGTGTTGAAGCAGGTTTTGCTGAGGCTTTTTGTGCAGCTGTATTCGACCAAATTAGCAGTGTTTTACCTGGACGAAGAACATCTCCAGGTGCCATTGCATTCCATTTTGCTAGCTGGCGAACGCCTACTTTGTGCGCGCGAGCTATATCCCAGAAGGTATCTCCAGATTTCACCTTATAGAAAACCTTACTGGCTCCGTTCTTACCCCTGACTTTCGTCTGCGCGGAGCTGATACGGTTTTGCTCACTCATGTTGTAGAAATGCTTGTTCTTCGACGCCACGGGGATTAGTAAATTTTGGCCTTGGTAAATAGTATTGCCGCGAATATTGTTTACTTGTCGAATCAATGAAGGGGTCGTGTGGAATTTTTTAGCAATAGTACCCAGAGCGTCGCCACGTTTCACGACATAGCTATCCCAAGTTAAGCGCTGTTTTTTGGGGAGTTGCGATAGCTTCTCTTCGAATGATTTTGAAATACTGCTAGGCAGTAAAAGGCGGTGTGGGCCGGCAGGAGGTGTCGCCCACTGGTTTAATCCCGGATTGAGTTGATAGATTTCCTCTATATCAATTTCAGCTAATGAAGCCGCTTGAGCAAGGTCAATCTGCGAATCTAGTGCGATCACATTAAAGTATTTTTGATTCGCGATGGGTTTGAGCTCAAGTCCATACTTTGATGGATCGGCAACAATTTTAGCCATCGCAATTAGTTTAGGAACGTAAGCGCGCGTTTCTTTTGGTAGCTTTAATGACCAAAAGTCAGTGGGCTTTCCCGCTTTTTTGTTTCGTTTGATTGATTTGCTAACACGCCCAGGTCCAGTGTTATAGGAAGCGAGTGCGTGCATCCAATTACCATCAAAACGTTTGTTGAGCCAACGCAAGTATTTAATAGCACCTTCTGTCGAAAGAATTACATCCCTGCGTCCGTCGTACCACCAATTTTGATGCATGCCATACATTTTCCCGGTGCCTGGGATAAATTGCCAAAGCCCAGACGCTCGCCCATGACTGTAGGCAAATGGGTTAAATGCGCTTTCTACAATAGGAAGTAAGGCTAATTCCAAAGGAAGGTTTTCTTCTTCTAATCGTTCAACGATGTAGTACATGTAACGTGCAGATCGCGTAAACACGCGGTCCAAGTAAGCTGGGTGCTTCACATACCAATTTAACTGTGCACGTATGCGATGATTATCTTCGCTCAAATCAAATTCTAGGCCGTCTCGAATACGTTGTAGCAAATCAGTAGGTCTGCCGATCGCTTCGACCACTTCAACCGGCAATGGCTGATGTTCCGTCTCTACGAGCCAACCGTTCGGCGCGTGGGGGAACATCAAAGGTTTGAGAGCGACTTCATCTAAATAATCTTCGAACCAAGTGATATGAATAGTTTCTAGAGGAGGAACAAAAACTTGCTCGGTTTCATCAATAGTAGCGATCTCACTATCTTTATTGATATTGGCTTTAGACGCAGTATTCAGAGTACTACAGCCATTTAAAAAAATGAGAGCGACAAAAAGCAAACGGAACATGTGTGAACTAACTACCTTGGTTACATCAAGAAAAAAACTTAAGCGTTATCTTTTGCATGGCGTATTGCCGCGAAGCGATCTTCTGCTTCTGACAACGCTTTATAGTTGAGTGTTTGGAGATTATCGATGATCTCCGGATCAGATTCCCTTAAAAAAGGATTAATTTTTAATTCCTGGGACAACGTTGTCGGGATTGTTGACTCATTATTCTCACGTTTGAGGGTGCATTGATTGTGATAGTCCTGAAGATCTTTATTATTCGGCATAAGCGACAACGCGAAATCTAAATTAGATAGTGTGTACTCATGGGCGCAATAAATTTGCGTTTCGGCAGGAAGGTTTTGCAGCTTTCTAAGTGAGTCGTGCATTTGTTTGGCGGTGCCTTCGAATAAGCGGCCACACCCAGCTGAAAACAAAGTGTCACCACAAAATAGATGCGTACTTTCTTCATTGGACAGAACGAACGCTATGTGATCAAGAGTATGCCCCGGAACGTCAATAACCGAGAAAGAGTTTCCGCCGGCAATTACCGAATCTCCTTCTCTGACTTGTTCCTTGATACCACCGAAGCGTGATTCTGGACTGCCTATAACGCGGAGATTTGGGAAGTTTGTCCCAAGCGTTTGTATTCCTCCTACATGGTCGGGGTGATGATGCGTTACAAGTGCGGCTTCAAGATCCAAATTATTATCTTCTAAAAATCTTAGTACTGGCGTTGCATCACCAGGATCAACAATAACCGCTGTCGAATCGTCATGGATACACCAAATGTAGTTATCTCGAAATGCCGAAATCGTTGAAATGGTACAATGAGCCATGTTAAACCGCCGTAGTTCTGTGATTACTTTAAGCTACGATAGTATACTGAGTTGTGCTGCAAGCAATACTTAAGCTTCATACATGAATTGAGGACGCGTTTTGACCATAGATGTTAGAACAGATGATGACGATTCTTTGAAAAAAATTGCCCATTATCAGTATGTTCAAAAACAATTAGAAGGCTGGTTCCAAACTAGCGCCGGACGTGAATTGCTGGCCGACCAGCGGCGTTGTATAAACGGCCTGATTGAAAGGAATGTTGGTGTTCATCAGGCTGAATTGTGTGTATCTCACCGCATACCTGTTGGAAATGCGAGCGGCTTAGGTCATCGGTTTTATGTCGTTCCGAACTATGAAGTAGAAATGCCTAACAACACCTTGGTTTGTCAGACAACAGACATTGCATTGCCGCATGACAGTGCTGACTTAGTGATCATGCATCACGCTTTGGATTTCAGTCCTTCTCCTCATCAAACTTTGCGCGAAACCTCTCGTATCTTAAAGTCCAACGGGACTTTGGTTTTAATTGGGTTCAATCCACTGAGTTTGTGGGGTTTGGCTAAATTAGCCAATAGATCTCGATCTGGCATCTGGATGAATCGCTTTTTATCGGGCAATAGAGTCGCTGATTGGTTAACGCTGTTGGACTTCAAAATTGAAAGTCATAAATATCACTTTTATGCCCCAACCATTAATCGCCCTGGTTTAGCTAAGCGCTTTGCTTGGATAGAGAGTGTCGTCAACGCCAAGGTGCCATTGGGCGCTTACTACGTTATTATGGCGCGCAAACAGCAGTTGGGTTTGATTAATACCTCCCGACGATGGGCGCGAAAGCCCAACGTCATCGGATTGCCCGTAGCGAATCGACAATCGAGAGATTCGGAAAAATAGTTTTTATTACCGCCTAGATCAATATTCATGAGTACAGAAATAGATATTTATACCGACGGTGCGTGCAAGGGTAACCCAGGCCCCGGAGGCTGGGGAGCTCTGCTTATAAGCGGTACACACAGAAAAGAATTGTTTGGTGGTGAGCTAGATACTACGAACAATAAAATGGAGTTAACTGGTGCCATTGAAGGGCTTCGTGCATTAAAAAGGCCTAGTAAAGTGCGTCTTTTTACTGACTCTCAGTATGTAAAGAATGGTATTGAAACTTGGATTCACGGTTGGAAAAAGAACAATTGGAAGACCTCTGCTAAGAAAGCCGTAAAAAATGCTGATTTGTGGAAAGCGCTAGATGCGATGTGCCAAAGCCATGAAGTTGAGTGGCATTGGGTAAAAGGTCACAGCAATCATACCGAGAATGATATCGCAGACGCACTGGCGAACAAAGGTGTTGAGTACGCACTCAATAACAAAGGGTAGATGTAAGAATGAGACAGGTAGTTCTAGATACCGAAACCACGGGTATTGACCCAAAACAAGGTCATCGCATTATTGAAATCGGTTGCGTTGAGTTGATCGATCGTAAGCTGACTGGCAATCATTACCATGTTTACATTAACCCTGATCGCGTTGTCGAAGAAGAGGCGATTTCCGTTCACGGCATTACCAATGAGTTCTTAGAAGACAAACCTCGTTTTGCTCAGATAGCCGATGATTTTTTCGCATTCGTTGATGGTTCGGAACTTGTCATTCATAACGCAGCGTTCGACGTTGGCTTTATTAACCATGAATTCTCGTTGCTCAATCCTAAACGTCAAGTTATTGAAAGTAACTGTGGTGTTCTTGATACCTTGGCAATGGCGCGAGAAAAACATCCTGGCCAAAAGAACAATCTGGATGCTCTCTGTAAGCGCTATGGGATAGATAATGGACATCGTACACTTCACGGCGCGTTACTAGATGCCGAGATTCTTGCAGACTTATATCTATTACTGAGTGGCGGGCAATCTGCTTTTGAACTCGATGCAAATAGTGCATCTGGTGGACAGGTCGGAGACATTCGACGACTGGATCGTTCATCTGGTCAATCATTATTGGTATGTAGTGCTCAAAGTGATGAAATTGAAGCGCATAACCTATACATGGAAAAGCTACAAAAATCGTCCGGAAAAACTCTTTGGTAATAATGGCTTAGTTATTTTTATTAATTTCTTTTCTCCACAAGTCCTTGCTTGTTAAGCGCCGAAAATGATCTATAAATTAAAGGTATAGATTAAAAGTAGGTTCCGGCTTAGTGCCATACTAAGTTTACAAACACAAAGATTGGAGTGGTGTCATTATGTCGCATGAAATAAATAGCGCGACTTTAGACGTTGTACATAAGGAAGTAGAGAACACCTTACAAGCGGTAGAACAGAGTCTTTCTCGGTTTCTTGATGATAGGGATAGCGGTGAAGACCTTCAAAATTGCATCGATCAATTAAATCAGTTGCGCGGTATTTTTGTTGTTGTTGAGCTCCAAGGTGCCGAGACACTTGCTGCCGAAGCGGTCCAGCTAGCTACTGAAGTACCGGTTGGGGCTGCTGATGATAAAAACGAATTATTATCGAAGCTCAGTGATTCCGTGTTTGTGCTGAAACGTTACACAGAGTTCTTGCAAACTGAGAAAATTGATTTTCCAGAGTTACTCCTCGACACAATTAATCAATTAAGGTTGCAGCGAAAAAAATCTGTATTTTTAGAATCACATTTCCATGAGTTTGATTCAACTAAGCAGATTGATTTAGCTTCGGTAATCGCTTTAGATAAATTTTCCCCTCTCGGTGACTTTTCCCACCATGCTCATCGCTATCGTCACATGTTCCAGACTGGTTTGCTTTCGATCTTGCGTTCCAATGATACAACTGTAGCTCTCAAGCTTATTGATCGTTCTCTGGAGGGGGCTGCTCGTCTCAGCGTAGGTTATGCGATGGCGCCAGTATATGCCTATGCGCGAGAACTCGTTTCTAGCCTCGAACATAATCAAACTGAATTTACGGATGAGCGTAAGCGGCTATTTATGCAGATTGAGAAGCTCGTTCGTTTGATGGTAAGTAATGGTGAAGATTCTCGAGATGAGTCGCCAGACCAAGAGCTGATGCGTGAAATTGCTTTTCTACATGCAGTGGTTGATCAAAATAATCTGTCTGCTAAACAAGTTCTTGATCAGATTGATCTTGCTGTACGTTATACAGAACAGGAGCGTGTAGATGCCAAATCGCGTTTGATGGGGCCGGGCTCTCAAGTTATAGATTCTTTATCTCAGGCTGTCAGTGAAGACTTAATGACAATTAAGGAAAAGCTCGATCTCTTTGAACGTGGATCTAGTATTGATGAAGAAGATATCAACTTGGTCTCTGAGGTCTTAACTCGCCTGTCGAGTGTTTTAATTGTTTTGAACCTGCCTAGACTTAGTGCTGACTGTACGGACAAAGCAGCCATTGTTCAGTCGTGGATAGGAGCAGAAGAGTCAATTGTTGAGAATGATCTGCTGTTAGTGGCAGACTCAATCATTGGCGTTGAAGCTGCTTTGGCAAAATATAAAGAGTCTGGAAGTGATATTGACCATGTTCTAGTTGAGAAGGATCCTGATAATCACTTCTTGAAAGAAGCCAATATGATGGTTGTTGAGGAGTCACAAAGCAGTTTGGTGTTGACGAAACGCTCTATTACAGCTTATGTCGAATCCGCTGGTGATAAGTTGCATTTAGCAAATATCGGGCAGGCACTCGATTCAGCGCGTGGCGGAATGCTTTTACTCGGTAGAGAGCGCGTCGCGAGTGTGATTGCTGCTAGTGAAAAGTGCATTCAGCAAGAGTTATTAGATTCACAATCACTGCCTGATGAAAAGCTTTTGGAAACCTTGGCAGACGCTTTATCGTCTGTCGAATACTACATTGACTCTCTAGGTAAAAGTAGCTCATTGAATGATGACCTGCTTAAACTGAGTGAAGATAGTCTTAAATCTATCGGGTACGACGTAGTCGCATGATGTGCGGCAATTGAGCAATAAAAAAGGCGACATGAAGTCGCCTTTTTTATTGCACTAAACAGCGGAATTACATGCTGAATAGTTCGCCAAGCTTAGTAGCTAGCATCATGTCGCCTTCTGCACGAAGTTGACCAGCCATGAATGCTTGCATGCCGTCAGTTTCGCCACTTACGATACCGTTAAGTGTTTCAGTGCTCATGATCAAAGTTACTGAAGGATCTTCGTGATCGCCTTCTGCTAGTGCGCAAGTGCCATCAGCAATTGTAAGGTTGTAGTTAGCATCGTCTTCAATGTTGAATTGGAAAACTAAGTCCAAGCCAGCTGCTGCATCAGCGTTAAAGTTGTTTTTTAGCGTTTCAAAAGTTGAAGCTACAGACATGAGAATACCCTTCATTTTATCTGTTAATTATAAGCCAGAGAAATCTAGCTCACTAAATCTTATAGGTGCCTGATTATTAGATTTCAGGAAACGAGCACCCATCAGTTTTCCAGTACAAACCGAAAAACGAGACAGCAGAGTAGGTTGTATGAACAATCATGTCAACACTTAGCAATCAAACGCTCGTTCGATTTAATTACAAGCACGCCAAACCTTGTAATAGTTGGCAAAAACCCTAATATCGATAGCATGAAATTTTAATGATAAAAGAGGTGGTAGTGGAATTCTTAAGCGAGTACGGAATCTTCTTGGCTAAAGCAATTACGGTCTTGGTAGTTTTGCTTGTTGTAATCATTGCAGTCGCAGCTGCTTCGTCAAAAGGAAAGAGAGATAAAAAGGCCGAACTTAGAGTAACTAAGCTGAATGATGAGCTGGCGGAAAATAAGGCTCTTCTGGAAGAGGAGCTTCTATCGAAGGAAGTCTTAAAGCAACGTGAGAAGGATGAAAAGAAACTCGTTAAGGAAGAAAAGAAGTCGCGCAACAAGTCGCCTGAAAAGCCGAAACCTCGCGTCTTTGTACTAGATTTTGATGGCGACATCAAAGCCAGTGATGTCACAACTTTACGTGAGTCAATAACTACGCTTCTTCAAGTGGCAGATCCTCAGCTAGACGAAGTAGTTATTAAGTTAGAAAGCGGTGGCGGTATGGTTCATTCTTATGGTCTAGCTGCTGCTCAATTAGACCGTGTTAAAAAGGCTGGGCTTCGATTGACTGTTGCAGTCGATAAAGTTGCCGCTAGCGGTGGTTATATGATGGCCTGTGTCGCCGATAAGATTATCGCTTCTCCCTTTGCTATTGTCGGCTCGATTGGTGTCGTCGCGCAGCTACCGAACTTCCATAAGCTTCTCAAGAAGAATGATATTGATTATGAGATTTTGACGGCAGGTGAATACAAGCGAACGCTCACGATGTTTGGTGAAAATACAGACAAGGGTCGTGCTAAGTTCCAAGATGATTTGGAAGATACGCATGGTTTGTTCAAGAGTTATGTGAATGATCGTCGTCCACAAGTAGATATTGATGTTGTGGCGAATGGGGATATTTGGTTCGGCTCACAAGCGCTAGAAAATAAGTTGATCGATGAAGTAATGACATCGGACGAGTATGTTGTGCAGTGCTGTCAAAACGCAGATGTTTATAGTATTGCGTTTAAAGAGAAAAAGACCTTGGCGGACAAGCTCGGTTTTGCTGTGGCGAGCGGTGTCGAGCGCGCTTTTCTTAAGTTTGTGTCTGAACAAGAGAGTACTAAAGGTATGCGCGCATAACACGCGTAAGCATTTATATTAGAGCCTAATCATTCGATTGGGCTTCTACGTAAACCCACCTGCCATCTATGCGCGAGAAGTGACTGTTTTCTACAATTTTTTCGGCCTTTCCGTTTACTTTATAACGCGCTACAAAGTGAACCCAGCCCTCTTCATCATCTTTCTGTCCTAGGCGAGTTTCTATGATCTTTAAACCGATCCAATTCGTTTCTTCAAGCTTTAAATCATTGGGGCGATGACTTGGGTGCCAGCTATGCACTAAGTAATCGAGGTCATTTTTTACAAACGCAGAGTAACGTGAACGCATAAGTTGTTCTGCTGTTTGTGCTTCTCGTCGGCCTGAATGTATCGCGCCACAACATTGCTCGTAGGAGCAATCGCTTCCGCATGGGCACGATGGATTAATTGATTTTGCCACTTGTCAGTCTCTCCGTAACTTATCGCTGACCGCAATCGGGCTAGGATAGCGAAAGATGACCATGTAGCTATTGATAATAAACGTCAAAATAGCGGTAGCCTGAATTAAGTGCGAAGCTTCGTTGCTAATGAGCTGCTGACTAAACGCCAAAAACGCAATCATCAGTGAGAACTCGCTTATCTGTCCAAGGCGCACACCAACTTCAGTAGCTCCCTCTTTTAGTTCTCCGGTTTTTTGAAGTAAGAAGCTGAAACACCAGGGTTTGAACGCAATCATCACAATGCCCAAGATAAGTGTTGGAATCCAGATACTTTCGAGGAGTGCGTGGTTGAAGTTTGCGCCAAGTGAGAAGAAGAAAAGTACTAAGAAAAAATCACGTAATGGTTTTAAGTTGACGGCTATGTATTGTGATATTGGACTGGTCGCGAGACTGATGCCGGCGATGAACGCGCCGATTTCGAGAGAAAGGCCAAGTTTTTCCGAAGCTTCTGCGACCCCTAAGCACCAACCAATCGATAGCAGGAACATGTACTCATGAAAACGATCGAATTTAGTGAATAGAGGAAGAATGATAAAGCGAACGATCAAGTAGCACGCTAGTGCAACGAAAGGCAGCATCAATAGTGTCGTACCTAGTTCTAGGATTTCAAAGTCGGCATCTTCACTAGATGTAAAACTTCCGATTAATAGCAGCACTAGAATTGCAATTAAGTCTTGAATAAGCAACAGAGCGACAACGAGCTCGCCAGTATGTCGGTGATGAAGAACTGTGGTAGGTAGTAATTTAATCCCTATGATGGTGCTTGAGAACACCATGCACGCACCGATGATGAGCGCTTCTAGTTGAGTGAAACCGAATTGGATTGAAACAATATATCCGAGCCCCGCGAATGCGACCGATGAAACAATTGCAACGAAACTTGCCTTGCCAAACATTGCGCCTAAGCTTTTAGGCTGCATGTCTAAGCCAAGTAAAAACAACAAAAAGATAATACCAATCTCGGCTATTTCGCTAAGCATTCGAGCGTCTGACACATAGTCCAAGCCGAATGGCCCAACGATTGCACCAATAATGATATAGGCGAGTATGAGTGGCTGTCGCGCATACAGAGCGAACGATGCAACGATAGCTGCGCCAGTAAAAATTAAGAAGAATGAATGAACTATCGACGTTTCAGGCATGAAGCATGCTGTCCTTGTGTTATGATTCTTGGCCCGTTTCTGTGATCTATTTTCGAGAAAGCCTTATGGCTTGTAAAGACTCTCGCTCGACTAAATGAGAATGACGATATATTGGTAGTGTTATGAAGGATTATGACAACGATACGAACGAGCTCTCTGCGTTGACCGATTCGCTTAAGAGCATAAGTAACTCAACTTGGTCGTTTCTCAAGCGTTCGGGAAGCATCGCCACGAGCAGTTTGGCTTTGCCTACCTTGTTTTCTCCGGTTTTAAAACTAGTTATATCAGATGAAGATGTAAGTCGTTCTCAGTTAGCTGAGACATTAGATGGTCTGTTTGATGGACTCTATGCACATCCAGTTTCCAATTACTCAAAGGATGTAACCGCATATCTTCGTAAAAGTAGTTTCATCCCAAATGAAGAAAGTACAGAGAGACTCATCAAATACTTGGTTTCGCAGTCTATCTCTCGCAGCCCTGTAGAGATTCCCGAAGTAGTTATAGAAGAGTTTTGGTTGTTCTTTCAAGAACTGATTGAGAGTCCAGAGCTGCAAGGGATTTTTGAGCTAAATCTAGAGATCACCCGCGCAATTATCCGCGTCTACGAGCCGCTTTTGGTAGAGGCGATCAATACCATCAAGCACTTGAGAAAAATCAATCGTGACGGTTTTAATGAAATTGTACGTAAGCTACAAGTATTGCGCGGCGATATTCAGATCTTAAAGCGTCAAATTCAAGCAATCCGTTACATAAAACCTTTCTTGGAAACCGACCCTAAAGACTTCCATGCCCAAGCGCAAATCGTTTCGAAGATGGTAAGTGAATTCGGTCCCTTGTTTATCAAAATGGCACAAGTTGCTGCGGCCAGTGCTGATTTTCTGCCCGAAGAAATTTCACGCGAACTTGCGGTGTTCCAGCAAGATGTTGAGCCGATGTCAGTCGAACAAGTGAGAAAAGTGTTTTTTGAAGATTTTGGTCAGCCGCCAGAGAGCATGTACTACGAATTTGATGCATCAAAGCCTCTAAAAAGTGGGTCAATTGGTTCCGTGTTTTTGGCCAAGAAAGCCGTTGAAAATACGAATTCAGAGTTAGAAACATCAACAGTACTGGTACCTATTGTCGTGAAAGTTGCGCGTCATAATCTTGAACGCGAATTTGCGATGGGTTCGTTGGCAATCGAATTAATGTTGATTAGTAGTCAGTATTGGGCTCCTCACTCAAAACTTAAGCCTTTTTTGAAATCAATGGCAGAACAAATTAAAGAGTTCACGCGTGGTTTTGAGCAAGAGTTAGATTTCTCTTTAGAAGCTGAAACACAAAGACGTTTTTACGAACGAGCACTTGGTTCTGATTATTGGTCGGTGCCAAAGGTCTATGGCGCGAGCGGACGCGTGATAGAAATGGAGTATGTGTCTGAGGTGAGTCCGATTTCTCAGGTCTTGGAATCATGGGGGCAATCGCATGAAGGAGATGTGTCGCAGTTCAGACGGCGCGTCGCACACAATTTTATTTATACCGTTGTAGAACAGTTTGCCTTATATCAAGAGATACATGGTGATCTACACCCTGGAAATGTGCTCGTAGATGAGCGTGCACATCTATATTTAATCGATTGGGGTAATAGTGTTCAAATGCGCGGAAAGTGGGGGTACGTTTATTCCTACTTAACGTCCGCTTTGTGTGGCGATGTTGATGCATTAACCGATACGCTGATCGCAATGAGTACTAATCCTGCAAAACATGAATCTCAGCGTGCAGATATTCATAAAGCCTTGCTCGAAACGATGTCTAAGAAAGGCATACAGCCAATTGAGATTTGGAATGTTAGGCAGTTTATGCACGAAGGAGCTGATGGTTTGAATATGCGTGTTAGCGCAGCGCTGCAGCTCTTGTCTAATACGTATCAGTTAGGCATGACCATTCAGAGTGACTACTTGCATTTAACAAGATCAATTTCGGCTTTGGTAGCAAGTTACGCCAATCTCTATGCGCAAGAAAAGAAAGTAATGGTAGCCAAGGACTTGCTAACTGGTTTCGCAACTGTGCCACTCAAGTATGGAATATTAAATATCGTCGAAGATGTGTCTTCCTATGCATGGAATCGATTCAAAGAAATACCAGTTCGTATTCCTAAGGTTTCGATGGAATTAGTGCCGCTTAATTCAACTCCTACCGAATCTCAAGAAGCAGTGCGTGGTCCGAATGAAAGTGATCACTGAAAGCGCGGATTTTATTGCGCTTTCAAAACCTGCGAACGTATGTTTCCACACTGAGTTAGATGATAACGGCGAGACTCAAATTGGCTTTGTTGAATCAGTGCGATCTCACTTTAATGACGATCAACTTTACCCAGTCCATCGCTTAGATCGTGTTACAAGCGGCTTAATGTTGTTTGCTAAGGGGCCACAAGTAAATAGAGATATTTCTGTTTTGTTTCAGAACAAAACGATCAAGAAAGAATACCTCGCCCTAAGCCCAAAAAAACCAAAGAAAAAGCAAGGTCTCGTGTCAGGTGATATGACAAAGGCACGTGGCGGTAGCTACAAATTGGTGAGGACCTTCGAAAACCCCGCAGTAACGAGATTTAAGGCACATAAGCATCACGATAATTGGCTGTTTTACTTGTGGCCAGAGACTGGGAAAACGCACCAACTTCGAGTGATGTGTAAGTCGCTGGGCAGTCCAATACTTGGCGATAAGCGCTATGGTGGTGAAGACGCAGACCGTTGCTACTTACATTCTCGCTCACTAAGTTTCGAACTGCATGGTGTTAAGCACGAGATTATTGATGAGCCGGATTTCTTATAATCCGTTATCGTGCGTTCGCGCTACCTTCGCGACGCTTATCTGCTGCGCCTTTGAGCAAGTCTTTTCTAATTTGTACAGCGTGTAGACCCGAATTCAGATCTCTTTGATTTACTTTGTACCCCAAGTTTTTAAGGGCGGAAATGTCCTCATCGGACCAAGCATCTTTTTCAATATCCATGTCGCCATAACGGTTGCTGATATGAGGTGCGTTGATCGCTTCGATTAAAGGCTGTCCCCACGCTAAGAGCCGTATAAGTGAGTTTGCTACGTAGTTTATGATTCTTGATCCACCTGGAGAGCCGATGGCTAGAACTGGTGTATCACCTTTGAATACGATAGTTGGTGCCATCGATGAACGCGGTCTCTTACCAGCTTCTACATGATTGGCGATGAGGCCTTTATCGTTCTCAAATTTGAAAGAAAAGTCGGTGAGTTCGTTATTTAAAAGAAATCCTTTGACCATCACTCGAGAGCCAAAAGCATTTTCAATGGTGCTTGTGCTGCTTATGATGTTGCCTGACTTGTCGACCACCACGAAATGCGTGGTAGATGGTTGATCTACATTTATTCCCGTACTTAGCGCGATCTTGTCACTGAAAGGAGAGCCTGCTGTCAGCGTTGGACTTTTCTTCGATGTATTGACCTGTGACGCTCGTTCCGAAATATATTCTTCATTTAATAATGAGCTGGGTACATCGAAGTAAGCTGGGTCTGCGATGTACAAAGCGCGATCGGCGAATGCTAGGCGCGTTGACTCTGCGATGACATGCCATGCTTGAGGCGACTCTGGCGGGTAATCGATTAAACCAGCGGCTTCGCTTGTCATTAGAATCTGGCCTACTGTGATCGCACCGCTGCTAGGTGCTCCCATGCCGCAAACACGATGTTCTATAAATGTGTGACAAACAGGTACACGTTCAATGACTTTGTATTGTTTAAAATCTTCGATACTAAGTAAGCCTGGGTTATTCGCGCTTTGAACCGCGTTAACGATGTCGACTGCGAAGTCTTTATGATAGAAATACTCTCCGCCGCGTTGTGCGAGTGTGGTTAGCGTCTCTGCGTACTCAGGGTTTACTAATTTGGTTCCTGCTGAAAGCGGCTCTCCTTCGGGTAAAAAATAAGCCGCTGTGCTTGGGTGAGTTGATAAGCGATCTTGGTCTCGCTGCACCGACTGCGCCATTCTGTTGCTGACGATAAAACCTTCCTTTGCGATACTAATTGCAGGCTCTAAGAGTCTAGCCCACGGTAGGCTTCCATCTTTTTGATGCATGTGCCATAGCGTTGCAACTGTTCCGGGAGTGCCAACAGATCTGCCTCCCACAACTGCATCGAAAAAACCCATTTGGGTTTGATCTTTATTGAGGAATAAATCTTTTTCTGCGTCTAATGGTGCGGTTTCACGTCCGTCATAAGCAACCAAGGTTTGATTGTCTGACTTATAGAAAAGCGTAAAAACTCCGCCGCCTAACCCTGAAGATTGCGGCTCAACCAAGCCTAAAACAGCTTGTATTGTAACCATCGCATCAATGGCATTTCCACCTTGATTTAGTATCTCCGCGCCCGCCTTAGAAGCCAGCGGATGAGCCGTGACCACCATCTGAGTATCGTTCTGTGCAACCTTTTGCAAATCACTGTATGGGTTGTTTGATTGAGATAAATCAGTGCTCGATTCGGGTTCCACAAACTCACTTTGCTGTGCAGCATGGACAAAACTAGCTGTTAGGCTGATAAGTAGTAACAAGGTTGCTTTCATATGATGCCTATCACTCTTGGAGTTCAGGAATATCTTTAAACAAATCTAAGGCTGCCGGATTTGCGATTGCTTCAGTGTTTTTAACTTCTTCACCATGTACGACTGAACGCACGGCAAGTTCAACAATTTTGCCACTGCGTGTACGGGGAATTTCACTGACTGCAATGATTTTTGATGGTACGTGTCTCGGTGAGGTATTGTTACGTATCTGTTGCTTAATGCGAAGACTGAGATCTTCGCTAAATCGTACTTCGGGCATGAGGACTACGAACAAGATAATGCGTTCGTCTTCGTCCCATTTTTGCCCGATAGCAAGTGATTCAAATACCTCATCAATTTGTTCGACTTGGCGATATATCTCTGCTGTCCCAATTCTTACGCCGTTTGGGTTTAGAACGGCATCTGAGCGGCCGTGAATCATTATCCCTTTTTGCACCGAGCCATCAGACAACACATGTAAGGATTGTTCACCAAAATCTCCGTGCGCCCAGGTGTTTTCGAAGCTGTCGAAATAGGCGCGTTTGTAGCGTTGACCTGATTCGTCTGCCCAAAAATAAATAGGCATGGACGGAAAGCTTGTGCGACAAATTAATTCACCTTTGCCTGACTCAAGTTCTACACCTGATTCGTCAACAAACGCGATATCCATTCCAAGTCCAGGAGCTTGTAGTTCTCCTCGATAGACTGGAAGCGTTGGAACACCGAGAGCGAAGCAAGAAACGATATCTGTACCACCTGATATGCTTGATACACGTGCATGAGGAGCAACATGCGCATATAGGTAATCAAAGCTCTCTGGGACCAAAGGCGAGCCGGTCGATAGTATGGCCTTTAGGCTTGTAAACGGGTGATCTTTGTTTGGTTTTAGGCCAAATTTTTCAGCCGCGGCAAAGTATTTTGCGCTTGCTCCGAATACTTCGATGTCTTCTGCTTTTGCTAGCGAAAACAAGCTGTCTTTTTCAGGGTGAAAAGGCGACCCATCATAGACCACCAAACTTGCTCCTAGGGCCAAACCGCTGATATACCAATTCCACATCATCCAGCCGCAGGTAGTGAAATAAAATAGTTTTGTCCCTTCAACAACGTCACTGTGTAAGGACAGCTCCTTGATGTGTTGAAGTAAGGTTCCGCCCACTCCATGAACAATGCATTTAGGCTTTCCAGTTGTGCCTGATGAATAAAGGATATAAAGCGGGTCGTTAAAATCGACTTCTTCAAAATGAAGTTTGATCTTGTCGTTACTCTTAATCGCATTAATCCAATCTAAGTGCTTAGCAGTATTGAGTGTCAGGATATGGGATGTGTCGCGATCAATAGGGTTAAAACTAATGACTGCTTGAAGTGAGGGTAGGCTGTCAACGACAGAACTAATCTTGTCGGCAAGAGAAAGTACTTTTCCAGCATATATATACCCAGTGCATGTAATCAACAGTTTGGGTTCAATCTGACTAAAGCGGTCTAGTATTCCGCTTTCACCGAAATCAGGCGAGCAGGATGACCAAACTGCGCCTAGAGAGGCACATGCTAGCATCCCAATAATTGCGTGCTCACTATTGGTTGTAATCGCAGCAATGCGATCACCTTTCTGTATGCCATTGTCTTTGAATGTGGAGGCGAGGGCAGCAACTGCATCTTGAAGTTCTTTGTATGTATAAGAGCATTGTTTACCAAGCTCATTAAAGACTGTTATTGCTGTAAGGTGAGAGCTCGTTTTGGCATAACGCATCATATTTTCAGCGAAATTAAGCCTAGTTTGGGGGAACCACCTTGCGCCGGGCATCTGCGTGATCTCGCTTACAATCTGAGCGCTACGACTCCCTATTACATCGTAGTATTCCCAAATAGCTGACCAGAACAAGTCTGGATGAGCGATCGACCAATTATAAATCGCTTCGTAGTTATCAAGATAAATCCCGTGTTGCGCGCCGAGCCATGTGCCAAATTTGGTAATGTTAGCCTGATCAATTTGATCCTGTGTCGGGGCCCATAAAGGCGCATGTGACATGTGAAATCCTTGTTTTTGTTATCTGATGGAATAGGGCCTTAACAACTTTTGAATAGCGCTTTTCCAACACTAGATTGATTCTCGCGACCGAGAACGTCTGATATTTTGTTACCGGCGCTCGCTAATTTCTCTAAATTAATACCAGTTTCAAACCCGCCGCTGTGAAGAAGGTACACCAAATCTTCTGTCGCTAAATTGCCTGTTGCACCCTTTGCATAAGGGCAGCCGCCTAGACCCGCAACAGAAGCATCAAAGCAACGTATTCCAGCCTCTAGTCCAGCATAAACGCTAGCTAGGGCTTGACCATATGTATCGTGAAGGTGGAGGGCCAATTTGCTTGTATCAAATTCAGACGACATCAATGAGAGCAGTTGTTTGGTGTCATAAGCCGTACCAACCCCGATGGTGTCACCGAGTGATACCTCATAACACCCTAAATCAAATAGCTTACGCGTCGTTTCAATTACCTTACGAGGGTCTACTTTACCGCCATACGGACAAGCAAAGACACAGCTCACGTATCCTCTTATAGGAACGCCATCTGAATTAGCCTGCTTAGCGAGCTCTTCAAATCGTTGGATACTTTCATCGATAGAGCAATTGATATTGCGCTGACTGAAGGCTTCCGAAGCAGCTGCGAAAACAGCAACCTCTTCCGCGCCACAGATTTTAGCTGCTTCGTAACCACGAAGATTTGGTGTAAGTGCGGCGTAGCGTGTGTTGGCGTTGCGATCAATCATTTCAAACAATGCGTCGCTATTCGACATTTGTGGCACCCATTTTGGCGAAACAAAGCTCCCAGCTTCGATATAACTGACACCAGCTGCGGAAAGCTCATTTACAAGTGAAACTTTAGCCTCAAGTGGGACAATTGCTTTTTCATTTTGAAGCCCGTCTCTAGGCCCAACTTCTACGACGCGTACAAAACCACTCATACCTTACTCTCCAAAATCCTTATCAACCCAGCTCGGAGCGCGTTTTTCGAAGAATGCACTTAAGCCTTCTTGTCCTTCTTCCGATACACGCAGTGAGGCAATGATTTCTGCCGTCGCATGCTGTTTATCTTGGTTTAAGTCTGATTCGGAAACTTGCCTTATTAATTTCTTAGTTGCGATGCTTGCCTTAGGGCCGTTGCTGATAATCTGTCGGAGCACCTTGTCGACCGCGTCATCAAGTTGACCTTGCTTTACGACTTCATGCACCAAGCCCCATTTTTCAGCTTGCTGAGCATCAAATAACTCGGCGGTAAGAAATAGGCGACGGCATCGTCTTGCTCCCATCGCTTTGAGGACATACGGGCTAATTGTTGCAGGGCTTAAACCTAGTTTTACTTCGCTCAAGCAAAACTTAGCATTATCAGACGCGATGGCAATGTCACAGCAACTAATCAGGCCAAGAGCACCACCGAACGCGGCGCCTTGAATTTTAACGATGGTTGGGACGGACAAGGTGTTAAGCGTCTCCATCAACAATGCGAGTTGCTTGGCGTCTTCAAGATTTTGCTGGTAATCC